>JAQTIF010000002.1:300000-600000 GCA_029433525.1 Enterobacteriaceae bacterium ESL0689
TGGAAAATCGAAGGGTAAATACAGGGATGGCAATATCAGTTGTCGTGCTTCATCCCACGGATTATCAGTGCCATGCCCATACCAGAGATCTGCCGCGCTAAACTGGCTTATCGTCCAGCGCAACATGTCCGTCAGGGTATGCAGCTCATTGACGACTTCATCAACAAAATTTTTATTCATGCCATCTCCCGGGAGATATTCTCCGCTAAATTCGGCGGCTAGTTTGCCATGACGACGAGGATAAATCAGCACTCTTAGGCAAGCTGGCAGGGAAAAACAGATTTTATTTGCCTTAATGACCGCCCGCTCAGGTAAACTATCTATGAGACCAGAAGGGGGAACTGTGAAAAAGAAAATAGTCGTCAGTGAAGAAGATCAGGCATTGTTCCGGCAGTGGGTGAGCGGGACACGCCAGATAAAGCAAGATACGCTGATTCACCGCCCACCACGCAAGAAAATCATTGCGATGGCTTCCCGGCGCTCACATCAGGAACAGATCGATAATAGCCACTATTTTTCCGATCAATACCAACCGTTGCTGGACAGTGAAGGGCCGGCAAAGTATTGCCGTCCGGATGTCAGCCCTTTTGAATTAAAAAAATTGCGGCGCGGCGATTACTCACCGGAGATATTTCTTGATCTCCACGGACTGACTCAGCTGCAGGCGAAACAGGAGCTCGGAGCACTGATTGCCACCTGTCGCCGCGAACAGGTGTTTTGTGGTTGCGTGATGCATGGTTATGGCAAACATATTCTCAAACAACAAACGCCGCTCTGGCTGGCACAGCACCCTCATATCATGGCCTTTCATCAGGCAACGAAAGAGTACGGCGGAGATGCCGCGCTACTGATACTGATTGAAACGGAACCGAGCTATCCACCAGAACAGCTGTAAAACTGATATCTGTCAGAATTAGCGTGCGTGGCTTAGCTTATCGGGACTCATCTGCCAGTTAAATCTGCCGTTCCCCTGGTCATCGATGGTGACACAAGCGATCGTCGATGGTGTGAATCTGGGGGAAAATTCATGTGGGCATAGCTCTGCGACCAGATCGCCAACCAGTGGCAGATGTGAAATCACCAGTACGCTTGCCACTCCTTCATATGCCAGCTCCTGCAGCTCGTCACCGACACGACGGGCATTGCCGCCGGGAACCAGTTCCGGCATTATAGCGATATCATCAGGTAACTCGATACCCTTACTGACATTATCCATCGTCTGCTGCGCCCGCAGATAAGGACTGACCAGCACCCGCTCAATCACGACATCCTGCGCCTGTAACCAGGCGGCCATCTGACGGGATTGCTCACAACCGAGGGACGTTAATGGACGAGCCGCATCACTCGCCGCATGAAGGACGGCGTCACCATGACGCATAATAAAAACTTGCATATTGCACCACTATTGTTAACCAGAAACGCCATCATCTTAAGCTGCCTGGAGCGCAGGCCATTACATCTTCTTATGGCACAGGCTAATCGATAATCAATGGCCAATAAAGCAGAAACGCCCCTGCAGATAAGGGGCGCGATAAGCTATTAGCGCAAACCGAGCTGAAAAATCAACGTTTCTGCTTCACAGCAAAAGACAAAATCGATATCCAGCTGAACGCCATCAGCAACATCGATAAAAGTGGCGGTAATTTTACATGGTTCTGATTCCACACTGTGGGCTTTTTCGCTCAGCGTCGTCAGCATTTGTTCTGCCTCGGCACGGCTGGCGAAAACACGGCTGTAAGAGGCAGTGCAATCACTGTTATCCATAATAGTGCCCACATCCATACAGCAGCAAACCGGAGTTTCATCAGCACTGCATTTACTCATCGTAGATTTCCTCTTTATATGCACACAAGGTGCCAGACAAATAAAATGATGGAGTGACCGAACGCCCTGCGCCTGTCACTCTCCATTCATCAATAATGATTAATCGCCATCATAAGTGACCTTGTTGATCGTTAAAAATGATCCAAAACAAAAAACACCGGATTTAATGTATCTGGCAGAGACTAATTTGCCTGTTCTCTGTCAATTATGTAGCAATTTTGATAATAAAAAATACATTTAATTAACAAAATGAAGCGTCATCCCTGTGAGCAATGATCTATTGTGCGTCAATATCCCTGAGATCATTCTCAATGGCGCTGCTATTGGGGTTAGTGGCTGGCATAAGTTTGCCATCGCTGGCAATAAAATCATGTCGCTGGAAATAGGCTTCACGCACCATAATGTAAGGATCTGTCGACTGACGCAGTAAACCATCAGAATTGAGTAATTGTGCGCGTGATTCAACGCCATCAACCGCCCATTTACCAATAAACATCGGCCAGGTTAACCAGGAAAGAACCGGATACAAATTGTCGGCCATATCGCCGATATCCTCACGTGGCGTAAAGCTGCCATAGAAGGGCAACTGCATATAAGGCCCATAGCCGACGCCATAATGACCGAGCGTACTGCCAAAGCGTTGTGGCTCTACGCGCTGTAATTTGGGATTAGCCATCCCGGCAACATCAATAAATCCGCCCATTCCGAGCACGGTATTCAGGAAAAAACGTGTAAAATGCACCATTCCTTTATAAGGGCTCCCCTTCAGGAAATCGTTTACCATCAGCGCCGGTTCAGTCAGATTGTTGGAAAAGTTACTCAGCCCATTTCTTGCCGGTTGCGGAACATAATCACGCCATGCCACCGCAACCGGGCGCAAAATATAGGGGTCCACGACATTAAAATTGAAGTCGAACATGGTTCGGTTAAATCCCTCAAGCGGATCTGAACGTTGCTGGAGCTGATCATCGGAGCCAGAGCTGGCACAGCCAGCCAGCAATGCAACGCACAAGCTCAGTGTCGACAGGCGAAAATTCATAAGTGTCTCCCTGTTAATTTTAGCGATTACGGCCAGTCATCCGGATCCTGTTAACCGCGATGAAGATATCCGCTCAAGCCAGTTCTGGTTTTTTTCAGCAATATCTTACTCTGGCGCCGTTTTTATTCTTTAATTTTATACACATTTTGTAAAATCCGTATCGCTAATCTTGTGCTGAAAAAAATTAATCGCACCTGTCTGACGTTATTCAGGCCACATTACGATGGTGATTCAGGGGAGCACCGGACGTGGCAATAACGTAATGCTGGCAGCCCAGCCGGTTGAAATGGCGACAGTTTAAGCAGTCAAGCCATTGATGCTTAACGTATAAGTGAAAAGGCGCTATACTTTCGCGGTACTGTCCTCTTAGTTAAATGGATATAACGAGCCCCTCCTAAGGGCTAATTGCAGGTTCGATTCCTGCAGGGGACACTATTGCATAGTTCGCCACCTTCCGTAAAAGTTCGCTAACCACTAGAAAAATCAACGATCACATCCAATTTTAGTTCGCTATCGTCCGTATTGAATCGTTGACAACCGCATTCTTTTGCGGGTAAAAAACGGGTAAAGTTTTTTACTCACCGGATTTTTACCCATGCTAACGGTTAAACAAGTTGAAGCAGCGAAACCGCAGGCTAAACCCTATCGCCTGCTTGACAGCAATAGCCTCTACCTCTACGTGCCCACGTCCGGCAAGAAGACCTGGCAGTTACGATTTAAGCTGGGCGGCAGAGAAAAAATTTTAACTGTGGGTAAATATCCGCTTGTTTCTCTGGCGGAAGCCCGTGAAAAAGCCCACCAGGCGAGGAAAGATATTGCTGACGGTATCGATCCGGTAAGGTCAAAAAAGAGGATTGAAAAAAATAATTCCTTCTCAACAATTTATAATGAGTGGTACGCGCACAAGCGCCAGACGTGGTCTGAGGGATATGCAACGGAGCTACAAGGGATGTTCGAGTCCGATATTTTGCCCCTAATCGGATCGCTGGAAATGGACGAAATAGAACCAATGGGCCTTCTGTCTGTTGTGCGGAGGATTGAGGAACGCGGAGCGCTGGAGAGAGCAAACAAAGCCCGGCGGCGCTGTGGTGAGGTGTTCCGGTACGCTATTGTGACAGGGAGAGCAAAATACAATCCCGCACCAGATCTCGCCGATGCAATGAAGGGATACCGGAAGAAAAATTTTCCCTTCCTCCCACCTAATCAGATCCCGGCATTTAATCAGGCGCTATCTAAATATTCAGGTAGTATCGTCTGTAAAACCGCTACTATGGTTTTGCAATACACAGCTCTGAGGACCAAAGAACTCCGGTCTATGCAATGGGTTAACGTAGATTTTGAATCCGGCATTATCACTATTGATGAATCGGTCATGAAAAGCCGTAAACCTCATATTGTTCCAATGTCACGGCAGGTTATAGGGTTACTCAAGGCGTTAAAACCGATCACTGAATCAGTTTCACAATTTGTATTTGCAGGGCGAAACGACAAAAGAAAATCGATTAGCGAAAACGCTGTTTTGCTGGTTATCAGGCAAATTGGCTACGAGGGGCTGGCGAGCGGCCACGGTTTCCGCCACCAATTCAGCACTATCTTACATGAGCATGAATGGCCTTCTGAGGCGATAGAACGCCAGCTTGCCCACACAGACAAACACTCAGTTCGCGGGATTTATAACCATGCACAATATCTGGATAAAAGGCGTGAGATGATGCAGTGGTGGGCTGACTGGATAGACGGAAACATCACATGATGTCAGAAATTTGATGTTATTTCATCATGTATGGCACAAGCTACCAGCCCACTCTATTCCCTGGTAGCCAGTTGTTTAAGCTGCGTTTCCAGCCGATCTACCCTCTCCACCAGTTCTTTATTTGCGGCCAGCAATAACCCCAGCACAGCCAGTGGATCGAGCGATTTGCTACCGTCACTCAGGGTATTAACGGCGTCAGGTATAATCTGCTCTATCTCCTGGGCGATAACGCCAAAACTGTAGCGTTTGCCCTCGACAGTTCCACCATCATATTTTGTGTCTTTGAATTTATAGGACACCGGGTGAATCTGGCGGATTACCTCAGCAGCGGAACCAGGGTTGACCTCCTGAATATCCTCCTTTTTGTTGATATCGGAATCGAAAAAATTGATCCCACGGAGGGCACCGTCTACAGATAACTGCAAAAATCCCGGTTGTATTCCTGTCCAGAATACAATCCGACCACGTAGCCCGCGATATGTGTTCGAGTCAAACGACCCATCGTTGCGGCAAATCCAGTAGCTATTTCGCCCAAATCCGTCCAGACTAATAATCGCCCGATGTTCGTAGCCAACCCACTCCTCTGTATAGAGCGAAACGTAGGCCCCGGCTGGATCGCTGAATCCGCCACGGGATTCCATTCTGGAAATCAGCAACCCACCCGCAACAGTTGAATTTTGCTCCGGTCTGCCTACGTCGCGCTCAGAGATTACGTTGTAGTGTCCGAGTATAGTGCCGGTACTATCAATCGAACCGTCGATTCTCCCGCCTGTTTTATCAAATTTGTTTGATATCAGCCCTGCGATCCCGTTCCAGGCTGGCCCCGACCAGGTAGTGTTATCAGGCAGGCGAACAGTGACGTTTCCGTTACCGGAAAATATCTGCTGCCAGTTGGTTTTGTCGTAATTCAGTCCGCGCAGCGCCTGGGTCACCTGCGCGACCAAATCAGCCGTTACCAGATTCAGTGCTGCCCGTGGTACGGCAGACCAGGTAACACCTGATTGATCCGGCCCGGTGTAGTTGCTCACCAGCGTCAGCACTGTGTCGCTGTCAATCGTTTTAACCGGTAGTGTATACGGTACACCGCCCACTGTAGCCACAATAAAATCACCAGCCGATATCTCGGTAGTGAATTTAGTTGCGTTACCGGTAACAGCCGGATTGTTGTATTTTAGTGTTAAAGTTCCTGTGACCATACATTCTCCAGAAATAAAAAACCCGCCGAAGCGGGTCGTGTGAAACTTTTTATGGTTTATTAAGCGTGCATCATTGCCAGCAGATCATCTTTACGCACCACAAAAAAATCTGCCTTTTTCGCTAGGTCGAGAAATTCTGCCAGTGTGGCCACATACTGATTATCCCGCAGAACCTGTGACAGAATGATGCGGCCGTCTTTCAGGGTCAGTAACAGGCGTCCATCTGCTACGGGCGTTGGTTGGCAAACCTCTGGTTTTACATAGGCACCAGTTTTGCGGATTGAGGGTAAAACCTCGGAGGTCGGGTACTTGAACACCGCTCATAGACGGCCTGCAACCTTAGCCTTAAGCTATTTTTCGGTATGCATGCTACCCGATCATAGAACGGGGTTCGGTACACTTAATAAATCACCCCGCTGGCGCGGGGAACACCTCGGTCAGGTCGAAGCCGAAAACATCATTAGCGGTTCATCCCCGCTGGCGCGGGGAACACACGCCACTGTGATTTAGTAACAGATGTGACTGCGGTTCATCCCCGTTGACGTGGGGAATAAAAATCAATCATACTTTTCAGTATTAATAATTAATGCTGATGTCTGATACGCCACAGAAATTGGGCCTGATAAAGATCCCGCATCAACCGCACGGTTACTTATTATCCTGCCACACGCTCCTGTATAATGTCTTCGAAGTATATAACCTCCTAAATGAAAATCAGGCTCTGATGTCGCCCCACTAAACGTGGGCGAGACAGCACACTGGAATCCAACACTAACAACAGGCTCACGAAGTGAAATAGCTACCTGAGATAACTCAAGAGGCATCATTCCAGCATGATAAATCATCTTACCACTGGAGTTAAACATGAAAACCCCATATTTTGGAATATTGATACATATATCACTAAATGCATAAATAGTTATTATTCCAGTCGCTAAAGCTACGCGATCAACTCTTAACGCATGGCAACCATTTTGTGTGATTCGTGAAAACAAGGCTAACCCATCCGTTGCAAATTTAACGAAAAACATACAATTATTAGCTGACGGAATTTCAGATTGAAAAATAGTACCATCACTTCCTGATACGCTCCCTTTAGTTATAAGATTCAAAGGAGTAAACTCAGGACTCAACCATACAGAGCCATCATTATTGATAATTTTAAGTCCAAAGTTCAAATTCACCCCCAATAGAAGATAAGTGATGAATATTCAGACTTCAGACCTCTCCACGACGCAATCGATCCAGATACCTGAACAGTCACAGATACTTCATGACCCTTATAATCGGCTATTGCCGTCAAATAGTATTTCAAGGATTTCCCTGCCGGGATAGCGCCAAAATCGACCATTCCTGACTCAGAGGAATAGCTGGCAAGAAAAAAAATCGGGCTAAATATTCCAGTAATATCACGCCCGATTGCATCGTAAATCTTCGCGCCGTAGGCCACTAACCGCAATCCTCATTAATAAAATTATCAGATGATATCCACGGATAATAAAAATCAATCCCCTGCCCTCGTACAACTTTTACTGACATTCGTCCAAAGCGATCGTATTTCACAGCATTCACTTTTAGACGAACCTCACTATCAAAAGGGAATATATATCTTTTATATCTTATTGTACAGTCGACTTCTTTATATTCAGGCCCTGAACAAGCCGACAGACTAATAACGCCCAACAACACAACGCAACACATTATTTTTGTCATAAACCTTGAGTCCTTCGCTAGTCAACGAAATGCTGCCTTCCCCTGCCATATTCCCGTACATAGATAACACCCCTGTTTTATCGAGATTCCACCCGGCATGGCCTGCGACATAATTATCTGATTGAATATACCCCCCAATCTTAGCGTTATCAATAGACCCGTCTTTAATAAACACATTGTTAAAAAAAGCCTGTCCGTTTTCTATAAGAAATGCAGCTCGATATTCACCCGGATTACTACCCGAATAAAAACCAACCCGGTCAGCAGCAAATACCAGCGTTGATTTATAACCACTACCTGATGGCTCAATTGCCAGCCCGAAACCGGCGTCGTATTTGACATTGTTCCGCACAATTCCCAGATTCAGGGAATAAGACGCTATGCCGGTGCCGTCACTGCGAATTTCGGCGTTAAGTTTCTGGTTTACCGCAGACGTCAGATTGCCAACCTGCGCCTGAGTATAGGTATCCAGTTTTGAAATCGCCGCAGTATTATCAGCGATCGCTGTTTGCTGCTGGAGGATCTGCGCGCTTACGTTATTAAACGTAGCGTTAACACTGGTAGTTAGCCGAGCCAATGACTGATCAACACTGGCAACTGTTGTAGATACCGTCAGTATTTCCGCCCTGACCTCGCCGTACTGCGCCCACTGTCGGGATACGGTGCCGTTATTCGCCAGCGCGTTTTCCAGAATTCCGGCCAGATTAGTATCAACGCCGGTTTGCAGGTTATGAAATGCCTCCGATTTGTGGATTTCCTCGTTAATCAAGTCGATCATGCCGGGGATATCAGACGACGCCTGACCAGATGCCTCAACAAAATCAGAGACCCCAAACGCATTTCTCGTCCTGACGTAAACGTAATACGTTTCTCCGGCCTGCAAACCGTGTAACGACCACTGTGCGGAACGTCCGAGGAATTGAGCCTGATTTATCACGTCTGCAGGATTAACTACCCTGTTTTGTCCCGCGTTCCAGAATTCAAACGAGGTATCAGAAGTTGCCGTCATCCGCATTACCGGCACAAGAGTTGCTGAGAACAGTCCTGGCGTCCAGATAACGCCTGATGGCGCTGGTGGCGCGCCTATCACCAGGCTTGCCTGTGTCTCCGCACCTTTCATGCCGTTCTCATTCCGGCCTCTGACACCGAGTGTATAACTACCTGAATTCAGACCGAAAAAATCATAGCGAAATTGATCCGTTTCATAACGAGCCACAACCCGTCCATCGTCTGTATACACACACAGCTCAAAACTCAGTTTTTTGGTTGTGGTCGGCGTTGTCCAGGTGGCGGTTACCTGGACAGTTTCAGTGTTGGTATTAATAATCCGCAGATTTTCTATATTCGGCACACGATAGCCATTTAGCGTATCGTTCGATACCTCAAAAACAGCACCCTCGTCAACAATAGCCTGTTTGTGCGGATCGTGCTGTGATGCAGTAATTTCGTAAACAGAATTATTATCCGTCTCGGCAACACTCAGTATCCGGAAAAGACGAGTAGAAAGTGTCCCTGTGGATACGGCAAATACTGTGCCGTCACGAACCCAGGCGGGAGCCGTCCTTAACGTTACTGTGTTACCAGAAACACCGCTAATTTCGTGCTTAACAAAACGCCCGTCACTCCCCAGCAGAGAAATGGTGTCACCGGCCGATATCAGCGTTGAATCAACAGCGTCCACGGTAATTTTATTGCCCGCGTGCGCCACGATGCGCCCGCCAAGACGCGCGGCGGCATAGTCGTTGTCCATGACTTCGATAATATCGCCCGGCGTAAAATGAATGGCGTCCCGCGCCATCTGAAAAGACAGGCGGCTGCTTTCCCGTTTAGCCGTCTCCAGCAACCACTTACCAGCCCGCCATGCCTGGCCCCGCGACGTGCAACCAAACGCCTCTAATGTGGTTTCGTTATAGTTGCTCCTGGCGATCATCTCATCGTCAGACACATATTCTTTGGCCTGCTCCCAGCCGTTATCCGGATCAGTCCACGAAACCACAACGGCATTATATTTTTCCGAGCGACTGACAGAACTACGCCGGAATATCCCATCGACCACGTTTGCGTTAGTGACTACTGCAATAGGATCTTGCGGCGCATCCAGCATTACTGATAACCGCATCCCGTCCCACAAGGCTATCCCGCGAAACATCCCGGCTATTTTGTCGAGAATATCCCGCGCACTGGTTTGCTCGGTGATATAGGCGTTAAGCGTCATTCGTGGTTCTTTGCCACCGTATCCGTCATCCACAAGCTGATCGCAATACTGAGACAGGCTATACAGAGCGCCATCATCAACATCGATATACCCCGTCCAGCGGGCTAATCCAAAACGGCTATTTGTCACCAGCTCACGGAACAGCCACGCCGGATTATTTGTCCAGGCCTGTTTAAAACCACCTGTCCACAATCCGGTATAGGTTCTGGTTAACGGGTCGTAATTATCAGGGACACTAACGATCAGTCCCCGAAAATGATATGTCCGGCTAGGGGTATCGGTATACTGATCGCGGTCAATAACTGAGCCTGCAATTGCAGAGAATGGATAGCTCAAATTATCGTCGGTTATTTCGCTGTAACTATTCCAGGTAGTCCCGTTAGACAGTAAATCGCTGACACTATCCTGAGTAATTCGACGAACACGAATATCGAAAGGTTTTGTTTCTGGTGCCTCAATGACATGCGCCTCCAGATATTCACCGGATATTTTTCCGGTTATTGTTACAGTTTTGGCGATTTTCCAGATTTTTGACGCTGTCCGGGTTTCAATAACCATGGTTACAGAGGAATTTTTCTGATTGCCTTTGCTGTCCTGTTTGACAAGCCCCGTTACGCCAACATTGAAACGGACGCGCGTTACATCGCGATCAGTAATAGTCCTCACCAGAGGGGTATCATATTTCACCTCGGTGTTAACAATACTGGTTGCCTCGATGGCCGAAAAACCGTTGATCGGTGATTGTGTTTCCGACCCCGGACGCCACGCAACGCTGATCCCGTTAATACTGACGTTACCAGACGGGTCTGTAACCGGGGTTTTGTTGAGTTTAAATGACGAAAGATGTGACTGGTCAACCGGGCCATAAATCGGACCTTCGCTGATAAGATCAAGTACCCGATAGAATTGTTTTGATTTAAGATTATCATCGATAAGTTTTGGCGTTGACGCCTTGCCACCACCTGAGCTCATATATCACCTTATCTGATTAACTGATTGATTCCGTCCAGTCCTGATTGTTGCTGGTGTCTATCCCCAGAGAAATAACATTAGATCCGACCGCCATTTCTCCGAGAAGAATGGGTACAGATCGCCCCTGGCCCACTCTGTTCTCTGCACTGGTAAACGAGTTATTTGTCAGCGAATTATTTTCCGCCGCCTCAGCTGAGGATCTGTTTTTCATATTCCGCGACATATAGACCGAGTAGGCGATTGAGGCCACGCTAACCGCAACCGCGATCCATGCCACCGCCGCCCCGGCAAAAGCACCCTCTACTACCGGCACAAACAGCACTGTTGAACCCGGCTTAAGATGCCGATCCATATGCCAGCGCGCGGAGTTCTCCTCCAGCTCCTCCCCGGCCACCCGTACTCGTAACCGGGTATTAAGAAAAGCTTTTTTAAATTCATGATCCTGTGCAAGCAGTAAACGCAAGCCCTGTGCGGGCGTGTCTACGTTCAGAGAGATCTGGCGGTGAAATCGGCGTAAATTGCCTGCAAATTTAAAAATGAGCACTGGTTGTATCTCCAAATAGAATGCATTTGTTTGATGTATGCCGCCCGCATCGGCTCTCTGCGGCTCAGGTTCCCGGCATGGTCATGATGAAGCACAACATTATCTTCAAGGAAGATCATGGCGTGACAGGGATCTGCTCCGGGGAACGGTTGCCTGATAATGACGTCGCCGGGCAACGCTTCATCTGGTGAGACCTGTCGAAACCCGTTGAGCATCAGGTTATTCAGGTAGAGATTTTCTCCTCTCAGCCACCAGCCGTTAGAGCGCTCAAAATCCGGCAGATCAATACCACACAGGTGATAGGCGTCCCTGAACAGGGTGTAACAGTCCGTCACGCCGTGCTCAAATCTGCGCCCAAGCAGGAACGGAACCGGCCTGAATTTATGAATTTTTCCACCACTAGCCAGCCACCAGGGGAGGCCAGTCATGACCTGCATTTGCCGATCTGCGCCGGACAATATCGGGATGTTTTGCGGGTGTGAATGAAATACTGCTGTTATCTCGCCGTTTTCCTCTGCTGTCAGCCAGTCGTTATCACTGATACGAAAATGTTTATCGGGTTCCGGATGCACATTTTTGCAGGGAAACAGACGATCATCATCAAGAATTAACCCGCACACCTCGTCACGCGATAAGGCAGCATAATCAAGTAGAGTCTGTATCATGTAACCTTCTGTGATCCGGGGAAACTACTGATTGGCAAGGGATCAGGTCGGGGATGGCGAAAGCGGCAACCTGCGCGACGGTGAGAACATTTATCTTTTGCCAGATCTGAAGTCGGGTTATCCCGTTCGTCAGCTACCGGTGGCCCGTTGTAGCCACACCCCACACCGCGATATTGCCACTGACACACGTCAGCTAAAATTGTCCGTCCGGGGATAACGGCGGTATCGTGATCAACAGGGGTAGACAGTGAATAGGTCACCTGTTCGCGCGTTTCTTCTTCAACTTTATCAACTACATAACGGGAAACAGCCTCCTGTGTTGGATCTGCGTCAGGATTCCCGTTGGGAAAATTCACTGCATCGAGATATTTTACAGAGACCTGTCGCCTGGTTATAACAACGTCAAGCAGATCACCAAAATCGTGATTAATCCCCGTTAATAATCCGGTAAGATTCGCCACCGCCATCGAAGGACGGGCGTATGTCCCTTCATTTTTTGACTCAAACCCGAATACCGCTATCGGATACGCCTGGTATTTATTTCCCCTCCAGATAACGTCACCATAATAGCCGTTTGTGCCAGAGTGAAAACGAATCAGATCGCCACCTAACGGCTGCAAATCAGCCTCAAACAGATCGATAAACGCATCGACCCCCGCATCAACACTATCAATAATTAAACTGACTGGTATATCGCGCACAACAAACCCCTGTAGAAAAACTATCGCGGCACCTGTTCAAACGTGGCCGTCAGATCGTAAATTGCCCCTGTTTTTGTCACACTCCAGGAACGGCAGACAAACAGCGCCCGCACCCCTGTATCCGATGGCGTCCAGTAGAACGACTCGACCGCCATACGGGCTTTGAGAAAAGCCTCGGCTTCCCGCGCCACATTGGGCTTCCTGACACTATCAACTCCCTTAAATGTCAGAGTGTATTTATCCAGTAGTGGATTAATGCCCCTCACCTGGCGCTGCTCGTATCCGTCACCCAACTTGACAACAGCAACGTTTGGCGAGCGCTCAACGGAGTAGCCCTTTTGAGGCGACCATGTGAATATTTCTGGCATGAGTGCCCCCCAATAAAAAACCCGCCGAAGCGGGTTGTGTGCTTATCTTTTTGTCCTCGGCTGGATTAATCCACCCGGACGACTGGCCTGATCGTTAATCTGGAATAGCGCCATTTTTTTACTAATTGCCATGGCTCTGGCCTCAATTTTCGCCCAATCTGCCTCTCCAATTCCCCCTGTGGTGTTAATAGTGAAATAGACGTTCTGAACCCCGCCAGCACTGCCGCCTGAGCCAATATCACGGTTACTGATAACCCGACCGTTGTCACCCGGAATCATGTATTGCTCACCGCTCGAGGCTTTGAATATCTCAGGTTTGCCGTTTTCACCAACCCGATACATGGAATTCGCGCTCACTGGCCCGCCGTTGTAACGTGCGCCAGCCGCCGCCATCCCTTGTGCCGCAACTAATGCGCCAGCATAAGCCGTCTGTCCTACTGTAGAAGCGCCACCATACGTCGCTATTGACGCACTGACAGCAGCAGGTGCCCAGGATGTAGCGGCCGCTGTTGCCAGCGCTTCAGTCTCCGCCAGGGAAGCCGATGCCTGAGCTTGTCCCATGATCTGAGATTTAACCCACTGAACCCCCATCTCAACGAGCGAACTCACTACACTGTTAAGAATGGTCGTCCCGATATTGACAAAAGCTTCCTGCAAACTCTGTGTGCCGTTAATCAGCCCTGTAATAGCGCTTGATGCTCCGCTCTGGAAACCGTCAATTGACGCAGCCAGTAATTCGTATGCCTGACTCTGATTGCGATAAATTTCCCATTGCGCCGCGATACGTTGCTGCTCATATTCGGTTTCCTGGGCATTCTTTAGCTCCAGATACTGCGCATCAGTCTTTGCTTTTGCAGCAATATACTGGTCATAACTCAGATTCCCGTTCTGATACGACTGCGTTAATATCGCCTGCTCCTGCTGCTGGTATTGCTGCAGGAGTGCCAGTTTCTGGTTATTCTGATTGGCCAGTTGTTGCACTGGATCTACCTGTGCTCTCGCCTCAGCAACGGGGTTGGTAGCAATCTGATCTGCGCGGATTTTAGCGAGATTGATCTGGTGCTGCTGCTCCAGTAACTCAGTAGTCCGGTTAAACTGCTCCAAAGTTATTCGCTTACCATCAAGGGCAGTTTTCAAATCAAGCAGATCTTGTTTATATGAGGCGTTTTCCTTCGTTTCCGGAAGTAATTTTTCTGCCGCTGCCTGCGCTTTTAACGCATTAGCCGTATCCCATTTTATGCCGGCATATTTAGCAGCTTCTGCTAACTGTTCAGATGTCGCTCCTTTACCAAGCAATTGTTGAGCAGCAAGAATGGCCTGTTCGCGGCTGAGTTCTTTGGTTGAATCAGCCGCCAGCTCTGATTGCCGTTTAAGCTCACTCAGTTTTTGAGCAGCGGTTTCATGCTGCCTGGTCGCCTTTTCCGTTTCAGCCGTATTTTCTTTGGTCGCCGTTTTATTTTGCTCAGTAGCAGCATATTTCTCCTGCAATATTTTTATTGCCCGCTCGTCTGCAATCCCCGCGTCTTCAGCATCATACTGAGCCTGTAATTTTGCCCGTTCCGCCCCCTCCAGTTTTGAAAGAGCAAGCCTTCGCTCTGCCTGTTTAAGAAGTTTTTCGCCCTCTTTTCCGCCCCAGTTGACTTTTAAAGTCTCAGCGTTAAATTCCTTCATTGCCTGCGTAGTCAGGCCAAACATTTCCGCAAGAAATTCCTGCGCTTTACTTAAAAAAGACGCTTTTTTTTCTGCTTCCGCCAGTGCAATTGCGTTATCCCTCGCGGCCTTCATCTGCTCAACAATAGTATCATTAACCCGGGTATTAATCTGAAGAAGGGCATCTTCCGACGCCTTGAGCGTCTTATTCGCATTTTCCAGGTCGCGCCGTTTTTGCGCTAACTCATTGGCTATATTTTTTGCTCTAATGACATGCCCGTTTTCCTCATCCTGCTCCACAGCCATTTGTCTGGCTGCATCCATACTTTCTTCATATTTGCTCTTCAGATCTGCGACTGATTTTTCAAGCTCATTTATCGCTTCCTTTTGCGCTTTAATTGAGCTTATGGTATCCGCTTTGGCACCTTCCGCCTGAACACGGTTTAGCTCTTTGAGGTGTTTAATAACATCGGGGAGGGTATCAGCGAATGCTATCGCCTCCTGCCGTGCCTGTGCCTGATTTTGCGCGTACAGATACCAGCCAGCAGCCACGGCCAGTAACACACCACCTATACCACCGAGAGGCATAAGTAATGTATTTATAGATTTAACAGCGTTGGCCATACTAAAACTGGTGGCTGTTACAATCTCCTGTGACGCAGCAAGTCGCCCGTTTGCGGCTCTTAGCGCCTCTGTGGTTGTGATAACCGCGCCGTTAGCGGCAGTAATTTTGGCGCTGGCGGTTTCATAGGCGGCAGATCTCGCCGCCTGTGCGGCAGATTCCGCATTCGCTAATCGTGTAGTAAGAACCGCTTCGGCCTTTCTTAATTCGGCCATCCTGGTTGCAGTGGCAATTCGCCCCTGCTCAGAAACTTGTGATTTGAGGCGCTGTATTTCCAGCGCTTTTTCAGCCTGTATTTGTTCAAGACTGACTTTAATACTGGCAAGCTCTGCATCAGCACGGGCAACTTCCGCTACTGTCGCGGCGTTCGTCGCTTTTAAACCTGCCAGCGTTTGCTCTGCACGGGCGCGCTCGTCCAGTGCTGCCTGTTTTTCAACAGCGGCCCGACGCTGAATTGCCTGCGCTGCACCCATTTCATCTTTTGCTAACTGCCTTTCAGCCGCAGATTGCTGCACCGCAGCCATTGCCGATTTTATTTTTCCGGTCGTGGCCAGTGCTATAGCGGACAGGTATCGTCCGCCCATCAATAGCGATACGGCCATAACGGCCTTACTTAAAACATCAATATTCTGACTGAGGGAAACAATCGCACCGCTTGACGCAGCGTAAACAGATTTTATTGTGGTGGATTCGCCAACAAATTTAGTAACGTTATTGGTGGCAATATTAAACGCCTGGCTCAGTGTCATAGTGGTGTTGGCAAATTCTTTAGCAATCTGGTCGCCCTGAGACAGTAACCCCTTAACAACAACGTCTGTTGTTAACTTCCCTTTCGCCGCCATTTCGCGCAACTGTCCAATCGTGACGCCCAACGACTGAGCCAGTGCCACAGCCAGCCTGCTACCGTTTTCTGAGATTGAGTTAAATTCCTCGCCACGCAATACGCCAGAAGCTAATGCCTGTGATAACTGGATCATAGCTGAACTGGCTTCCTGCGTTGTAGCACCTGAAACCACCAGCCCTTTATTTATTGTTTCGGTCAGTTTTATTAAATCAGCTACGCCTGTCCCGGCTGTGCGGGTAGCTCGCTCCAGCCGGGCGTACAGAGTCGCGGTAGCGTCCAGACTGGACATGGTTTTTTGCGAAATATCAAAAACACGCTCTGTTACCTCCGCGAGTTGCTCGTTGGGGCGGCGTGCGTTGGCGAGTTTATTATTTAGCGTAACCCAGGAGTTGGCATAGTCAGTAACCTGTTGAACAGACAGCACGGCCATCAACCCACGGGCAACAGAGGTCAGGCGAGATATTGATCCCTCAATTGACGATATCGAGCGCTCAGCTCTCGTCACACTGGTTTCAAGCCGTCCCATACCGCCAGTCAGGCCGTTTAATGCTGCATCAATATCACGGCGTCCCTGTAGTAATCTGGCGGTCTCTATATCGACTTCATAAACAATAGTGCCAACGTTTGTTTTATCTTGTTTTTGTTCGGTCATCCGCCTTTCTCCTGAAATAAAAAAACCCGCCGAAGCGGGTTATGTGAAACCTTTGATGATTTATTAAGCACGCATCATTGCCAGCAGATCGTCTTTATTTATCACAAAGAAATCGGCCTTTTTCGCCAGTTCGAGAAAACCGGCCAGTGTGGCCACATACTCATTTTCCCGCAGAACCTGTGACAGAACGATCTTCCCGTCTTTCAGTGTCAGTAGCAGGCGTCCGTCTGCTACTGACGTTATGGGGTTACTGATAGCGCTGGATTTGCGCTTTACCTCTCCTGTAGTCCAGTATTCGTACAGAACGTCGTCGCACTCATTCTGATATTGGATCACACGCTCGCGGATTTCTGGCCTGACCTTGTTTGGGCTGATAGTGTTTAGCCAGGCGGCAAGTTTACGCAGTGCAAGGCACAACATTTTTTGAGGGCCACCAGAGGAAGGTATGGTGATTTCCACCATACCTTTAGCAAAGCGCTGTTTAATCTTTATGAACTGACTTTTCCAGTCCATTCCCATTCCATCAACAATAGGCTTCATCGGGGTGTAGGGTTCGCCATTGTGATCGATAACATATAGCTCGGTGCCGTGGAACGGTACGGTAATGGTAGTGTTCATTTAGCCCCTCCCATCACGATCTTAGTAACCAGGGAGGATTTAGCCTGTGAGATAGCTGGGCTATTGGCCGCAATGCGCATAGCTTCACGTTCCAGCAGCTCAGCCAGCCGGAATTTGTCTGTGAAATCTGATTTGCTGAGCAGGATTTTTAGCAGGGCTACGTAGTAGTCGTGTGGAAGGTTTGTCATGAGTTATGTCCTGTTTGATATTTTGATTTACCCTTTCGCGGGTGACCGGGTGCTCAAAACCGCAAACAGACGGCGGGCATATTCCCATTGCTGGTGTTATATTAGCCGCACACCCGGTCATAAATCAAAAATTCCGGACATAAAAAAACCACATAGCTATCGGGTGTGGATACCGCTGTTTGAGGTGTTTTGAGCACCTGTGATTACTATAGAAGAGTCTAATCAGGACGTCAATAGCCAGCTAATCCTGAGCCGATTTTTTAAAAAACCTCCTGCCAGTCCGCCAGCCAATAACCCCACCAGCTATAGCTATCAGTGGGGTTCCGAAAAGCATGATTCCGAAATTTTTCATCATCTGATCTTCTCCCATAATGGGGCCAACAAAAAAATGGCAGAAGGAGGGATAGATAGCAAACCAGGGGACAAGAAAACATACGATACCAAGAAAGGCAGAGAAGATCAGTTTGATGGCTGTCACAACACTCTCCAGAACCAGATTTCATTAGAATCAAAATAGTTACTTAGTTTACCTCTCCAGTGAAACCCAAACTGAATACGGAAATAGCTGGAGTATTTTGTGAGTCTCGTCCCGTTCCACAAATCAATGTGATCGCCAGAGCGGTTGATAAATCCTTCGTTATCACGCGGCCAAAAATCTTTGAAAAAAATAATTCCTGTAGTGCCCCGTAATACGCTATCAAAATTTTCAACTGAAACTTTTACTGCCGGGAAAATACCAAGCAAGGGCTGACGTTTCAGCGCAATGGCCAGTTCTTCCGCCCTGAGTATATGCCCGGCACGTTTCGGGTGATGCCAGCAAAATTGTGCCTGCAATTTTGTTACGTCATAACCACACTTTGCCAGTGCCGTGCCCCAGCCTGATAGCGCACTGATTTTCGAAAATTGGAGAACACGAACGTAACCATGTTTACAATCAGGCCAGTAAACGGTTCAGGTGAATATTCAAGAAGCTGACATCCCCACTACATTTAGCGCAGGGAGGATGTCAACAGCTTAATCGCTACTGTTTCTGGAATGCTTTAGCGTAAGCGTCTGCACTTTTTTGTGTGGATTCCAGAACATCATCGGACAGTGTTTGCTGTCCCCATTTTGATACTTTACCGTTAACAAACGTAACAACCAGGCGATCAACGGCTAATTGTTCATTATCAACAACAGTGAACCCATATATAGATTTATTCCAGTAAATCCAGCGCTCCCGATCCTGATTAACATCAGTTCTTCGTGGTGCCCCCATAATCTGCATAACATCGTTTTTACCCATCCCAAGAGACAAAAGCATTGATTTCTGGTTATAGTCAACCGTCTGAACCGTTGGAGCGCAAGCGGTGATTGTTAAAACAGATACACCAAGAGTAAAAGCAAGTAACAATTTTTTCATATCCCTGACCTTATTAGTAAATAAGAGAATTTATCCTATCAGGGCGCTATTTGAGTGCAATAAAAATAATTAGTTTACTTGATGTGCTGCCAGTCTTTGTTTCTTCCGCTCCAGATACGAATCAACAACGCTGTCGTACTCTTCGCGCGTAAACCCTTTCTGATCGGGGTATTTTGCAGCCAGTAAGAGCTGAAACTCTGTCATCGTCAGCCTTGACGCTTCATCGCGGCTCATACCAAAGTGGGAACGTGCAGCATTGATATACTCAACCGCTCTGAATTCGTTCGTTGTTTCACTGGATTCATGGCGCTGCAGGCGACGTATCTTTGCCCGTCCGATAATACCGTGTAGTAATAATTGACTGGCGATAATGATAATATCCTCGCGAAGCATAAGGCCGGGCTGGTATTCAGTATGATCCCCTTTATCTTCCCATCCCCCAAAAACTGCGCTCATATCCTCAGTACAACAAGCCTGCAATACACGCACAGACGCCGATAACATCCGGTCAGTCATTGCCGCCAGTGTCGGAATAATCCACTCGGGAACTCGCCCAAGCCTGTCATATAAGGGATCAAGAAAAGAGCCGTACTCACTGCCATTGATAATAGCAAAGAGATCAACTATTTCAGCAGGATCCCCAAGTCTGGCCATAGCCTCAAACGAGGGTCTGAGAATATAATCACGCCCCCCTTCCCGGCTGTCACTGATGCAGATCTCCCCGATTTCTTTTAATACGTTCATAATCATTCCGGTAAATGGTTATTATCAAGGGTGATCAACACCACCCTTTGTAATAAACACTTAGCTAACAGTTACAGTGTGTATAGCAACTTTATTGCCATCAATGGTATTGACAACAATCTGCGCGGATCCGGTTGCAACACGGTTAACAGTAACCGTATTTCCTGACGCCGTCGCCGTTGCCTTAGCGGGATTAGTTGACGACACAGTAAAATTTTTATTGGTTGCGTTAGCGGGCAGCACATTAACAGTAAATGTGCTGGTGCCACTAACTGCGCCGGTACTGGTAGCCTGCGACAGGGTTACGTCAGTTACAGCAACGTTGTCCAGTATATTGACCTGAATTGTACTGGCATCACCAACCTTGAACTCAGTAGAAAACGAAGCAATATCATTTGTCCCGCCATCACTACTTAATGCCGTTATCATCATATATCCTACAAACTCTACTGGCCCGTAGTCCATACGCACCCACAAGCCCGGCTGACGTTTTGCTTTCAGTTCTGTGGCAAAATAAGAAATAAATTTACCAATACCGTACTGATCCAGCTTATCCTTTTTACGCACCTCTCCCTCAAACGAGATAGTAAAATCACTGTTAGTAATGATAGTTTCAACGAAACCACCACCATCATCTGCGTCACTGGTGACGCTGTTCGGGCTGAAGTCAAAACCCTTGCTGGTGCCTGCCGCCAGCGCTTTCCAGTCTGATTCCTGAGGTACAGTATCAGAGCACCCGTCAGCGACCTCCAGCACGACCGCACCACCAAAAAGACGTTCATTAGAACCAGGGCAATCCGCCATAGAAATTCCTCTCAATATAAAAACAAAAAAACCTGCCGTAGCAGGTCGTTAGTAGTTCTGATTACTCCCCGTAGGTGCACACAAATTGCAGCCTGAACACAATGCGCCCCTCCTCGGTCAATACTGGCGGAGGAATGCCGCCTGTGTTTTGTATGTAGCCGACACACTCATCAGTCATAGGGTTAGCCTGGATATAATCAATAATCCGTTGCACAGCCTCTACAGCCGCCCCGCGCCGGTCTTTTGCACCGATCACATCCACAAGCACATTATATTCAGCACCTGAATCGTTTCTGATTGCCGTTCCACCAGCCGGGCGAAAAACCATCAGAGCCTTGCTTAAATCACCGGGATCGTCATAAAAAAGCTGCTGAACAATAAAACCGTCTGTCAGCCCCGCATTTCCGAATAAATTCCGCACCCGCTCATACATTAACGGTTTCATAGCGAAAGCTCTTTTTTCACCACAGCATCAATATCAGAGCGCTCTTCTTCAAATCCAGCAGTAAGAAACTCTTTTTTTGCTGTAGCACGCCTGAAGCGCTGATGAATCGTTGGGTCATGCACATAAACCGCATAATTAGCTGAATATCCGACACGACCAGTAAAAACTGTACCTGAAACAAAAAACTCCCTGAACTGACTATTAAGCAAGGTAGACGTGTCAATTGGGGTATATAATGCCGCCCTTGTGGCACCAACTATCAGCGCTGCCTGCAATGCCCGACCGATTTTACGCCCGGTAATGTCGTTCAGTATGCGGTTTACGTTGTTAGCGACTTTCTGAACCCCCTTGACCTTTACCCCCATATTTACCCCCCCGTTATAATTGCAAAATCGTCTGACTGACGTTCGAATGTATCAGCGTACCGGATAACCTGCTGAATCTCGTCAGCGCCCGCTACAACCGGATCAGCCACTGCCGAGGCACCGATCAGAAGATAATCCCCTGCCTGCGCCAGCGCGTATTCAGTCCAGACTGTATTTTTTACTATAACCGCAAGCCCCAGATTGCCCGCTCGTCTGGATAGCCCGCCCTCGTAATCACAGGCGATTATTTCCGGCGCGGCGTATCCCAGCGGATCACCAATCTCATCTTTACCAAGACTGCGCCAGACGGTGGCCTGTGCTGTATAGCTCCAGTTGGCGGCGCTTGACATTATTTATTCCCTCCACTGCAATACAACTGCGCCCGTTACCCTGATACGCTCACAATTGATAAACCACTCGCCGTTGCTTTTTACGTAGGCCGTGGTTTGCTCGCCTGTATTCGTCAGAACCCACACCCGCGTGTATTGTTTTGGCAGATGGTGATTAACAGATATCCACACTGTTGATCAGCCCTCCACGACCATAAAAAACCCAACGCTATTACCGGCACTGATTGGTAAACCACTGGTGCAACCGCTGGTATCGAGTTTTGCCAGTGAGTCGCGAAGCCAGGTCACGCCGTCGCCGTCATAATCGAACGAACGGGATGCACCAGATGGGCTGCTCTGTGATTTCAGGCGTCGTGCGCCGGACGAGGTTGCCACCAGTGCCGCCGCATAAATAAGAATCAATTTTGCGGTGCAGTCGTCGTATCCCGCTCCGTCGAGGCAGGGGATAATCTTGTTTACCGTGCATAGAATTGGGTCGAGCAGCGAGCCGGGGATTGAATAACCCATCTCACCGAGGAACGCCGTCACGTCTGCCGCCGTGATTGGGTTAGTCACGATTATTTATCCTTCTTTTGAGGGGTTTCCGGCTCGGTTTTCTCCTGCCGGGCTTTCGCCGCATCCTTCAGTTGCTGGATTTGTGCCAGCGCCTCATCAAGTTGGGTTTTGAGCGCGACAGCCTCATCGTCTACAGACGGCGTCGCGACCTCAAACTGCAGTTTCACCCCCGCTTCCCTGGACAGTACGGCCTTTCCGTCAGCAATCCATTTTTTAGCGATCGCGTCCTCAACTTCATAAATTGCGCCAATATCCAGTTTCTGGAAATCCGCACCAGCAAACTGATTATCCACCAGCATTTTTACAAACATCGTAATATCCCCTTAACCCGCAGCGTAGAGCACTGAAAAATGACCGTTAATATCCTGTTTCACCATCAGGCCAGCAGCCCCCCAGGTGCGCCAGACGTAATCACTGTTGTAATACAGGCGAGGGTCAGCAACCGTACCGAACGCCTGACCAACTATCGGCGCAATAACACCGACATCTAACGGAATAATAGTGATCTGGTTACCGGTCAATTCGGCGTCCTCTTTGATATCTTTAATACCAGACAGCTTCTTAATTTCCTCCAGAACGGTGCGTAGTGCCCTTACGTCAAAATACTGCTCCCAGTTTGACATAATTTCACCGGATACATACCAGGTCTGCTGACCGTATTGATAATTTCGCAACTTGATCACATCACGCAATAATATTGCATTTTCCCGGATCGCATTAGGGTCTTTACTGGTCGAGAAATCAAACGTCAGTGTAATTTGAGCAACCCGACTATCCCCGCGCAACCCGCGCCATTCTTTGTCGTCGAATTTAATAAAATTCCCGGCTGAGTCACGAAATCCGTTCCAGATATATTTTACGTACTGGCGGCGAACATCTTCAACCGAGCCAGCCTGAGCATCGGCTAATGAGGACAAAGCAGAGCCTTTATTGAATACCGGATCACGCCAGTTGAATTTAAAACCCGAATCGTGGATCGGCACCATTGTGCCGTCGAACGTATAGGATTTCGCGTCCAGCGCTGCACCAATCTGGCCCGACATGGACGTGTGCGCCCAGCCGCGACCGCCTTTGCGAGCGTATTCATACACTGATTCTTCCAGACGTACCGACCTGGATAGCGGCATTAAATCGTTGAGTAGCGTAAACTCGGTATTTGGCCGAAATTCAGCAAGCACGGTCTGATCGTAGGCGCGATAAAGCCGACGAATATCGTCAACCGCATTTACAGCATCCAGCGCCGGAGCGTTGGCGGCGTCACCACGAAAACGAGTGCGGGCAATAAAATCAGCCACAGCCTGCGCACTGGCGTTACGGGCAAATTCCAACTCACGAAATTGAGCGGTATTAACCTCAAGATTATTAGTTTCGGTTGCCTGTTTAGTAGAAAATACAAACATTCATTACGCCCCTTATTTAATAACGATACGCAGGAGATCACCCGCAGTTGTAATTGTGTAATCGCTGTCTTCTTCGACGTAAGCGCGCACCGTTTCGTTACCGATCTTTGGTTTTACAAAACCGCTGGATATAGATAATGGCTGGCCTTTGGTATAAACACCCGGCACAGCCGGAACGTTAAAAAACACGCCCGGCGTTGGATGCATGCCGACAACCCAATCATCCGCCTTAATTTCATCGTCCACCGTTTTGCATCGCAGATAATCGTAATTAGCCACGTACAAAATAGCATTTTCCTCACCCGCAACTGATGGTGTGAATTTTTTATCGTCATTAAAAAATCCAATTGTCCCCGGCTTGATATTGACGGACGCCGCACCCTCACGGTGCAATTGTGGATTAGAAAAAATACCGCCTGCATGTATTACGTGTTTTCCGTCTTTAGCCATTTTTTACTCCGGCATTTCACTAAATGATTTATTGTTATTAACCTGGACGAATGCCCCGTTTAAGCCCGCCGATGCCTGACACTGAGCAAAAAAGCCATCAAGCGCAGCACCATCAAGAGCATTTACAGCTATATCATCCAGCCCAAATTTTGCTTTTACTGCCGCGCGTTTTTCGTTTTTTTCTTTGTCAGAATTTGCGGTTAACCCCTTTTCGATAATATTTATTTTTTCAGCGAATGGGGCAAACCACTCCGGCGCTTGTTGTGAATTACTGGCCTGTTCTTTGGGTTTATTTTTCTCCTTATCCTCTTTTTCTTTCTTTTCGCGCTCGGCTTTTTCTTCCGGCGTTTCAGGCTTATCCTTTTTATTAGCGACCAACTGATTATATGCATCAAGAAGTTCAGCATCAGATTTCCCTTCTGTCGGCTTACCCGCTTCTTTCAGTGCGTTAATAATAATTTTTTTCATCGGATCATCTTCTCCGTTAGTTTTAATCTCATACTCTGTTGGTTTACGTACAACTTCTATTGGGTCACCAACGAAAACGGCTTTACCGCTCTCATCAATGAGGTACTTTTGTTTAAAATATTTCGAATCGTCGCGATAAATAAACACATCCGGCCATACTGAATCAGCCCACAAAAAAGAATCAGAACTACGCCCCTCCCGGAGTTTTTCGTTAATGGCACTCTGAATATCGTCAAACGAGTAATTAGAGGCGTTAGTAAGAAAAAATTTTGCTTTGTTTAACAAGTTATTACGTGTGCAATCCGATCCCTCAGAAAGATGTGCTACTTCTATCTGTTGCTCACCGCCTTCTGCATTCACAAAAATGCCAACACCTTCTTCCGGCGTTCCTGCACCGACTTCATTCAGCAATATAGCAACATGGTCAAATAACATATTGGTGGCAATTTCTTTGTACTTTTTGTTTTTTGACTCTCCGTTAGCGGCAATACCAGAATAAAATAAACCCGTAGATATATGAATTGGTTCGGTACTATCACCCGCTGCCATTGCATCCAGTCGGTTAACAAGAGTTTTCCCCTTCTCGCTCCCTTCCGCATAACGGCTGTTAATGTACATATCGCCACTAACCTTGCCGTTAGCGTGCTTAACATTCTGAAACCATGCACCAACATGGTAATTATTTACCGCCCGTACATCGTGGGCAGATACATATTTACCATCAACTTTCGGATGCCCGAATGGCATCGGGTTATTTTCAAGCGTTTTATATGCTTTTTCTATTTCTGCTGCCGGGTACAATTTCTGATTCATCACGATATCATCTACGATAGGCGTGATGCCACGAATCACAATATGTGACTCGCCATCGATAGTTTCAGTCGTGATATTTGAAGCAGAATTAACAACCGACAGCACATGTACACAAGAGCGCATATGCTGTTTCTCATTAAGTTAGTTTAAGGAATTAAAAAAGGTCGCCGCAGCGACCTTATATTAAGTATATAATCCAGGAATTATAAACACTCTTTGAGCCTTTCTATAAGTTGTTCAATATCCTGTTTTTCCCAAACAGCAAACATTTGTTTTTCTTCAAACATAGCATTTCTTTGTTCGACATGGAAATCAGGAAGCAGAGACTTGCCATCTTTTATAGAACACTCTATGGCATGAGATCTTTCATCAATATCACATAAATCAAAGTCGGGGATAGCTTGCTCATAATAATCATTACCAGCAACAGTTTCCCCCTTAATGAAAAGATCGGTGATTGACGTGCTGCCCGTTTCCGGAGTCCAGTGACTAATACTGTATACAGTGTTTTCCGGTAAAGAAAGAAATGTTTTTCTATCAACTATTAGCATTTTATAGTTCCTGATTATTTCGCCGCTCAAACAACGCTTCAGCGAGACCATTAATCATCGTCAATTCCAGCCCTTCCGCTTCATCCGATAAAGCCTCAAGCTGCTCTTCAGCATTGTCAGGTAGTGGCTCTGCGTTAATCAGCGCAAGCGCTTTCTCATAACTTTTCATTTCTTCTCTTCCCCTTGTCCATTTTCTGGAATACCTTATAGAGCGGGGGATAGAGCCGCTTCTTAGCCTGCTGGGGTTCCTCGATATATAAGGAGAACGCCTCGGCAACGTACTCGCTATATTTCGTCTGTCCGTATTTGCTCAGGGCGTACTGCCACCCCTTGTTAAATGCCTCTCTGGCCACGCTATCCAGTTCTTCCGGAAACGTCCTGTGAACAGCGTGACCGAACTCATGAGCAAACACACCTCTCGGCGTTGATACCGCTTGCCATGATATGGCGTCAGCCGATTTAACAGCCTCTATCAGATCTTTTCCGCCGATAGACACCGCTTTTTTGAGACTCTCAGCAGTGAATCCCGCAGCTCTTGCCTTAGCATCTGTTTCAAGTAACTCTCTGGCATCGAATGCCTCCCTCGTCACCAGCATAGCATTTGCGCTATGTGCATAACCACCGATCATCCCCTTGCTCCGTTTATAGGAATGCGTATCACCGGTAACACCGCCAATATACCGCAATTTAGGAAGACTGAATCTGTCCTGTAGCTCTAAAGTTAACGCCATGCAGTTATTAAGCTCATCCAGATTGCTGCCAGCGGGTATTTTAGCATTTTCGGCTATGTTGCCCTTTGCCCACGCATTGACACGTGTAACGTTTTTCTGGCGCTCATACTGCGGCGGCTGATATTCCGTGTATTCCGTATCACGCGCTTTTGTTCTTGTCACGGGATCTTCAGCAGAATCCCACAATTTGCGCTCGGCCTCCAGCCTGTCCACCAGCCCCTGATTAAACAAGGTGCCGTCCTCGTTTAGCAGCACTGGTATCTGGCTACAATAGCAGCGATACCGGTTGCTGTTTACTGAGTAGAACTCACGAACCTCTTTAGTGGTGTATATTTTGCCGTGACGGCTGGCGTGCCAGGGGCGCGTAGTCGGCTTGAGTGCGGAGAGCCATAACAGCCCCGTATTTAAACCAAGCCGCTCTGATGCCCAATCCGTCTCGTTCCACTGAGCCTGACGCAACGAGCCAACCTGTTCGGTCTGCGCGATGTTCTTGGCTTTTGCCATCGAAACATCAAGCCGCTTACTGATAATCCTGGCTGTTTCTCGCGGGTTGACACCTCGCGCGATTGCGTCCGCCATAACGTTAGCTAAATCAGCCCGTGCCGCGTCGCTGATCCCCTGCCAGTCGCTATACGTGCTGATATAGGCACTGGCTATCTGGTTCTGATACGCCGGACTGGACAGCAATTGCTGTAGCATCGTCTGGCTGGCGTAAACGGAAGACTGAACAGACAGATTATTGTGTGCCTGCTGCGTTCCGCGCTCGTATTCTGCAGCGATATAATTCAGTGCCCACAGATTTTGACTCCCTCCCTCCAGCAACGACCCATCGAGAATAGCCTGAATAATTTGCAGCAAATCGGCCAGTTGCCCGGCCGTCATATCGTAGATAAACGTTCCGGCGTTCACCTGATAGAGCGTAGGGATTTTACTGTCGTTATTGCACAGCACCCACATCTGCTCGCCGTTGGTTGCGCTATTCCGCCCTGTTAATCGCTGGTCGAACAGGTCTTTTAGTCGCTGCTTGATTGTCAGATATCGGTCTTCGATATCCGAAAACATTTTCTGTACTGGCCGGGCTGATTGAGTGGGGTCTGTTTTACTGCGGGGAACTACCGGGGTGCCGATCTTACTCTTTTGCTCCTGCGTCATCGGAAAGAGGGTCATCAGTTATCGTCTTCCTGTTTGGGTCTGGTGGCTCCATTGGTTTACGCGGTTCGAGTTCGCCAACTGCCCGGATCTCGTTTTCGTCAACAGCCGGTGTACCAAACGCCTGTTGTGTTTTCTGAGCCACATCCGCCAACGCCCCCATATTGGCGAGCTTTTCTTTCTCACTCGGTGCCAGCAAATCAGACCAGGCCAAGGATATTTCCCCTGACTTCGGAGGCTCAATAATTCCGATAGTCCAGAACCGCTCTATCACTCGTGTGATTACGTCTGACAAAAACCCCCAGCGCCGCTTGTTGCAACGATTGGCCCAGGCGGTTTTGTCCTCCTCCGACGCGAGATTGCCGGTTTGTTTACCAAATAAAATATTGAACGGGCATTGAATTGTGGCCGCAAACTGATTTGCTGAAACTATCCAGCCAGGTGTGGGGTCGGCTGCTGCAACAGATAACACAGACGGCGTCCCCGCCTGCATCACCAGAGCCGCATCTGTCCCCCGGTTGATTTTGCGAACTTTTTCGTCAAGTGCCTCGCCAAGATCTTTAAATCCGGCTTTTTCAGCCTGATCTTTCAGCATGGCCATACTGACATCTTTATCGAACGCAATCCCCAACTGGCGACTGGCGTTTTTCAAAAATCCCTCAGCGCTCCCGCCTTTGGTCTTCTCGATATCCAGCAGGTCGTTATATCCAGCCTCAAGGAGCGGGATACCAGACAAAATATTATCGTCTTCGGAACCCTCACAAAGAATGATGATGCGATCAGGATGAACCTGCACTGTGCGCGGGCTGCTATACGTTCCCTCGTCACCTATCGGCTGCTCGTCAAACTGATAACTGACAGGCTGGCCGTATGTTTCCGACCAGGTATCAATATCAAGATTTCCGGGCTTAATCTGAGGCTCCCAGGCGGGGATCAGCTTCACAAGCGCCTTGCTGCCGAGTCTTTTTACCGCCTCAACATCGACAGGCTCTTTCCAGTCGCGATTGTCTCTCACCTGGATAAGGAGAGCAGAATAGCGGCCAATCATATTTCGGCGATCGGCATCCTCAATTTTTGACCAGTGTTTTTTTATCAGTTTCGTGACGGATTTTTCCCAGGGGGTTGTTTTGGTTGACTCCCTGGCCTCGTCACCGTCGATAATTGTTGGTTTGTCTATCCAGCACGAATCCAGCAGTTTGTGAACGGCGGCAAACCCAGTTGATCCGCGACGATACTGACGATAAAAATCGGCGAACGTCAGCGTGTCGGGATAGCCGAACTCGTCCCACAATTTTGTGCGCTTGACGTTGCCGTTACGCCCGGCATAGAGCATTCGCTGTCGGCCAACTATATCGGCAACAGCATTTACGAGGAATTGTTCCCCCGCGCTTAATTCGTTCACAATAAAATCCTCAGAAAAAGACTGCGCCGACTTGTTTGTGATTGTTTTTCGCTACAGCAAAATAGCGGAAACCATCAGCGCCGTGAGAGGTGAAGTCGTGGAGCGGCTTATCTTTCCAGCAGCCGTGTTTGTCATCCCATTCTTTGCGGTACGCTTCGAGGTGTGATATCCCCTCGGCGCATTTTTCCTCATCGAATACACAGGAGGGGAGGATTTCACGCACTGATTCAATTCCGGTATCCACGCCGACCTTTGGCACAACCTGGAACGTCATGCTGTAAATCTGCCCGTCAATCTCGTACCCCTCCTGAGCCAGTTCACGGCGTGATTTAGCGTCAGCACCAAATTCACGGTTATCGATATCGTGCGGACCCCAGTGCTCGCCGTACTCGTAGCCGCGCTCTTTCAGCACTTTCATGTAATGCCGCAACCCTTCGCCTGAATTTTCGTAGTAATCGATGATGTGAAACTCATTTCCCACCTCGCGAACGAACCAGATCGCTGTTGAGTCACCCACACCGATATCCCAGAACGTGTGAACCGGGAGGTGTGAATTGTCGGGAATTTTTCCGATCCGTTTATTGGTATAGAGCCAGCGGAATTGTTTGGCGTAGTACGCACCCTCAACGGACTGCTGAAATGCCTCGGCCGGTATGCTGGGGTATTCGCGGCGCATATCGTCGCCGAGGGTCTTTTCTTTAGCGTAATACCATGCTTTCTGCCGCTCATTAACGACAATGCCGTGTTTCGCCTCTATTTCAGCGAAATAATCAACCAGGCGCTGCGGTAGCGGCTCTATAGGATCGATGGCATACTGCGGATTTTGCCACCAGGGGAAAAAGAAGAATTTCCAGTCAAGCGGGGAAAGAGGTTTTCCCTGCAGCTGTGATTTTTCTGCTGTCTGGCAGTAATCAAAAAAATATCCTGCCCGCCCCTCGGCTGTGCTCTCAATAGTCGCAAAACAACCTGTCGAGACCGCCTCAAATGCGCCAGTAACGATTTCACGGGCTTTATCCGGGTATTTGGCGCATATCTTGCCAAACTCGGAAACGTGCAAATAGCGCAGCGTACCGCCACGAAATGACGTGCTGACGTAGAGAGATCCACCTTTTTTGAATACCAGCTCACCAGCAGCGTCATTGCTTGCCGGGTTCGCCGCTTTAATCGCTTCTGGCAACCGGTCGTAGGCAAATTTGACCTTTTCCCGGAACAGGCGTTTTGCGTCATTTAGTGTGTGAGCGATGAGGGCACATTTTGCTGATTCGAACAATGCCGCGTCGAGCTGGATAATGCACACCTCGGTAGTAAAACCAAGCTGGCGGGCTTTCAGGATAATATTGCGAGTGTGGATACCCTCAAAATATTCCCGCTGTTCAGGCGTCATTCTGAACCGAACGGTCTTGCCCTCTTTATCGGTAATCCAGTAAAGGTTATTAAGTCGCCAGTCTTTATCAGACAACAATTTAAGGTGTTCGGGATTCATCACGCACCCTGAGATAATTCGTCCATAAGATTGGAGATCTGCTTAACGGCAGAATTGTCCGCCATGCTGTCGGCTTTGGTGAGTAACTGGATCAACATCTGCCGCGCCGCTTTTTTATCCTCGGTTAAAATCTCGATCCCGTTTTTAGTCTGTTTAACGCCGAGAAAACTGGCGTACTCGTTGACGTCCAGATCGCGGGTATCGCCTATTAATATCTGTCCCTCGCCTTCACCGTGGCAGCGTGGACAATCAGGATTCGGGTCAGCGTTAGAAACAAATCCAACCCCGCCGTATTCAGGCTCCGGTTTGCCGTCTTTCGCCGCTTTTTCAGCAGCCCGGTCAAACTCCTGAATATCCCGCCACTGGTACAGATGATTTCCCCCCCAGCAATAGCGGCAGTTAACGCGGCGGTATTGTGTCAATGCGTTAGGGTCAGCGCGGGTGATTGCGACGAGCTGATCAACAATCTCGTCCAGGTCGGCGGTGTAGCGTTTTCTTATCCGGTTCTTTAGTTCGCGGATAGCGCGGGCAATCTTAGGTTTCCTATACAGTCTGCTCGCTTCAACATAAGCCGTATTTTTATTCGTATCGCGATACCCGGCAAATCGGTATCCCCCTATCCTGCTATTGGTCTTGACATAACCCCAGGCAAAGAGTGCCTCTTTCTCGGTTAGCCCGAACTCATCAGGATCAAGCGCCAGATCAATATCATCATGGTGCATTATTTTTACGGTTGAAATTTGCTCGCTTTCAGGTGACCGTTCATCCGTATTCTGTGGATGTATTGGGGCTGTTTTTTTTGGGGCAGAATTATTTTTTGCCCCGTTTTTTTGTCCTGATTTTGCCCCGGATCCTTTTGCCCTTACCCAGCCCTTTTTACCGGCCATGTAACGCAGGGCTTTTATCGTGATTCCGTACTTATCCGCCACAGCCTGGAGGGAAAGCACACCAGCACAGAAATCACGCTCGATTGCCCCCTCGTCCGGCTGCTTATTCATAGATTATTTTCCTGTTTTTCTCTCCCGCCTCAGCAATTCGCTGTAGGCTTGTATATCACCGTTTTTAGCGAGCTTGTATAGCACGCCTCTTAATTCGGCCTCGCCTTTTGCCCGTCCCTTTCTGACTGTCTCTCTAAATAGAGATATTTTTTCTCTGTCCTGTTTCAGTTCGTCCAGTGAAATATCGAGCACGTCAGCAATCTGCTGCTCGTTCAGAAAACGGGCGGCTAACGCCTCTATTTTTGGTTTTAGTGAATCCAGTTTATTTTCCCCCGTCCCCCTCGAACAGGGGCGGCGACTCCGCTATCGTCCAGATAAGAACAAACGGAGGAAAACGCCATGCGGAAAAAAATCGACGTTCTCAGGGAACTGGCCAGTAAAAACGAGTGGGAAGCGGCTATCAAACTCGCCGGAAGTTTTCCCCGCCTGGGTAATGAAGCGAAAACCATCACACGGGCCAGAGAGGCCGTGCTACGTCCAGAGTTTCAAATACAGTTGGGGAGAGATCCAGCATTATTGATTTCTGCCGGTGTTAACGCTTTAAAAGCAAAATATCGTCTTTAATCTGACTCGTCAGGGAAAATATCAGTGGTATCAACTTCACCACAGGCTTCTACCGCTTTACGGGGATCACCTTTTACAAACACCAGTACGTTCTGATGTGTTTTACCGAGTTTGCGGCTGGCTGAAAACATTTTGCCAGCACGGACTGGCAGACTACCCGCCTGGGTGACGAGGATAGCCTCGTTATAATACTCTGCACCAGCGTCACGAAACGCTGCCACCGTGTCACTAACAAAATTACGGTAAAACCCCTGTTTATCACGTACCTCACCCACGACAAAACACGCGAATCTGTCGTTTTTCAGCAGCGATAATGCGTTTTTTACGATCTCACGATAGGCACTGATAAACTCCGGGTAAACCAGCGTTGAAATATCAGCAGGGTCGTCAGAATAAACCTCCAGATCCGCATACGGCGGGCAGCTAAACAAAAAATCAGCCTGCGTCCCTGTGAGGTGTTTGTGTATATTTCTACTGTCTCCGCAGTGCCAGCACGGTGCAATACTGCCCTCAGAATCAATCTGATCCCACTGTTGACGATTCGCGTCAACCTGTTCGGCCCTCAAATCGCAGCCCAGGTATTGCCGCCCAAGTTTCGCAGCAACTATGCCCCGCACAGAACCACCGGCAAATGGATCAACTACCACCCCGCCCTCAGGCGAAAACCAACGGTAGGCCAGTTCACAAATTACCGGGTCGAAAATGCTGGTCGTCGGCAACGTTTGCAAATCGGGATGAGCCTGGAAAAATTCATTCCAGCTTACCGTTCTGCCAATCTTTGCCTCATACGCATTTTTCTTATCGTAAACCGCGCCACTTTGTGAGGATTTATTGAATAACAGCTCGCTATCACGACCCGATTCTGACTGTATACCAATTGAAATCCAGTTTTGTTTGCGTTCCTGCCACCAGCCTTCGCGGGCGTTGAGCACTGAAAACGGCGGAACAAGAAATTTTTCTGACAGATTACCAGTTCTCGATTCACCTCCTACCGAATCCGCTGCAGTATCTAGTAGATCGTCAATTTCTGACTGGCTAAACCCTGTGAGATCAATATCAAAATTACTATCCAGCAAATCAGTTAGTTCGATTTTTAACAGATCTTCATCCCAACCGGAATTGAGCGGGATCTTGTTGTCGGCCAGGCGATAGGCTCTTTTCTCGTCCTCACTGAGTCCGCACAGGACAATACAGGGGATTTGTTCAATCGCTGCCTCCTCTGCGGCCATAACGCGCCCGTGTCCGGCGATAATCTCTCCGCGCTCGTCAATCAACACTGGGTTCGTCCAGCCAAACCTCCGGATACTGTTAACAATCAGTTTTATCTGAGCGTCACTGTGCAAACGCGCATTTCGTGCGTACAAAATCAGCTCGCTGGCTGGTTTATAAATAATTTCAAGTTTTTCAGGATCGTTTTTTTTGGTCATTTTTCGGATATTCCGATAAACTAGCCCGGCTCTCGAGAGCGGGTGGGCCTCGGTTATACTCATGACCAGGTGTATGGGTATGATGGCTACCAGTAGCGCTAACTGCTGGTAGTCGCCCATTTCTCTCTCTGACACTCCTCAGACAATGCCCTGGGCGGGCAGCGGGATCTTCAGTTAGTCATTATCGAGACCACTTGATTTAGTGAACTCTGTAATGACCAGCAGATACAAAAAAGCCCCGCGATTGCGAGGCTATGGTGCTTAAATCCGACTTAAGAAATTGCCTTGCCAGTTTCTAAATTAAGTTTATTGCGATGCTCCTGAAGCTTTCTGTTAATGAAAGCATCAGATGTTGGTTTATAATCTGATAAAACAGTTTGTTGGAAACTGCTACTTACACATTCTTTTTTATAATCTTCAACCGTTATTTTAAAATTTTCGACCAAAATTGCACTAAATCCATCAGCATTATTTTTTTCGATAAAACACTTTACATGGCAAGTATTGTCATCAGATTTAATTACATCATAACGAATTGGCAAGATATTATCTTTATCTGTTACATACAGAACTTTAATGTCTTCAATAATCATTAAGTCTTCCTTTTATATAAAGAGGAAACATTATACATATGTATTTAACAAATAAAACATTAATGTTACTAATTTTAATAATTCAGCCTATTTCAGACACTGCATATTGATATATTCCTGTAGCGCTCTCAGGGCTGTCTGGTCTCTGATAATCCCTGCCCGGATATCGAGAACGTTTGATCCAGCACTTGCAGTGAGTTCGACGCTGGCATCATGGCCCACGCCGGGGGGGCTGGTGGCTTGGGTAGTGGCTGGCACAGCGGGGCATTTACCCGCGACCCGCACCCGGCCACCAGCAGCCAGACGCTGGCGCAGAGAATCGTTTTCAGCGTTCGCAATTGATAACTCCTGTGTATATTTAGCGTCGAGCGCGGCAGCGTCACGCTCGCGTCGCGCCATATCGGTGATGGTATCGTTCGCCAGCCTGAGGTTGTTTTCTGCTGTGTTTGCACGTTCCCGTTCCTCGGCGTATTTGCCGTGATAGTAGACTGCCGAACAGACAGCCACACCACACACGGCCACGATTGCCAGTTGATTACGCCAGTTCACGATACAAACAGAGCACGCTCTGCCTCACGCCGTTTAGTCAGTCCGGCCAGCACACGACCGCCTGATTTATTCCAGCGGGCAAATTCACGCGCAGCACCTGCGTAATCCCCCTGATTCAGACGTTTCAGTAGCGTGGAGGACGAGAACGAGCGCTGCCCGACGTTATAGGTGAACGACACCAGCGCGTCGAACTGGTTCTGATTCAGCCGTACCCGCACCAGTTTATTAACCGCCTGCTCAAACTGCACCACACCGCAGCGTAATAACCGCTCGGCTGTTTCCTGGTCAATCCTCAGTCCGGGTTTGATCGGTTTGCCGTCTACCGATTGTGTCCAGCCGTAGCCAATTGTCCAGGGTTCACGTCCGGTCCCCGGATCGGGATACGCGAACAGACGACAATCCTCAAACTGTTTAATCAGTCCGAGTCCGTTTTCTGATATTTGCACGATTATTGCCTCAGCAAATCCACCAGCCGCGCCACGTTACCGCGTACAGACAGTAGTGAAATCAAAACTAACAGATTGGCCAGGACAATCGGCCACGAGGATTGTGGATAAATTCCACACAGATAGGCCAGCGGAACGCTACCGTAGGCCACCAGTATTGTGCCCGCCAGCCGGGAGATCCACAGGCGGTGACGGCTGGTTTCACTACGCCGGTAAAACAGCAGCGTGATAATTACACCCGTGCAGAGCAGCGAGTTAATTGTTGCGGTCACGTCAGTAATCACCTGTTTCCTCCCCGGCGCGTAATCAGCGCCACCAGTGAGCCAATATCCTGACTGTTAACAAACGCCAGGATTTTTACCGCCAGCGCGGCAATAATCACCGCTGCGAGCGCATCCAGTGGTTTATCGCTGTAGCCCGTCCAGGTCGCCAGTTTTGACCCCAGCAACCCGGCACACAGCACACCGGCAATAAACGACACGACAAAATAGGCCACACGACGAACGGCACTCAGATCTGCGGCTGACGCGATATAGAACACCGCACCCGCAAACGCGCCAAAAACCACACCGTAATCGGTGCCGGTCAGCAGCCCGTACAGACTGGCACCCGTGAGCGCACCTCCGGCTAACGTAGTACCGGATACAGGATCGGACACTATAACCTCCTGGTTATTGATAAAATCTCTCAGGCTGATAAATCTGCGAACCGGTTAACGAACTGAATCGACACCGGAAAAAACGAACATCAATTAAACTGTTTTTCATATTTTTTATGAAAAAATGCTTGCAAAGCGTTCCCCCTGTTTGGTATAGTTATTTCACAGCAAGACAAGAGCACTACACAGACAAATAACCAAACAAGAGGACTACAAAATGACTACAATCACTATCAACACCTACGATCCAGAAGCCCGTTTCGATATGGACGCTAACGAAGCTAAAAAATTCTTCGATTACGTTAAAGAACAGGCTATTGCGGCTGGATACGACGTTGAATACGCTTCAGACATCCAGGTTGACGAAGAAAGCGAACGTTTCACAGAAACCTGTTTCCAGAATTACTAAAAAATATGCCCCACTCCGGTGGGGCTTTTAACCACAGGAATCATCACCGTGAACAACACAGAAAAACTTATTGCAGTCGGTGAATTACTCTACGGAAAAAACTGGCAGTCACCAGCAGCCCGTGCGCTGGGGATCTCTTACCGTACAATCCGTAATTACGTATCGGGGAAAACTGTCCCGGCTCGTATTTCGTCCCGCCTGTTATATGCGCTACGGGACGAAACAGAAAAAATTCAGGCGGCGGCTGACCTGGTTAACAGTGACAGGATCACCCGTAACGAAATGACGACTGAAAAAATAACCGAAATTACTGACCGGTATAATTTCCCTGACTGGCAGAGTAAACAGGCAGCGATTGACGAAATCAGGAACGCGGTTTCTGACGAAAACTGGATATCCGATTTTGAAGAAATCGCCAGAAAATGGGCTAATGCTGATAAACAGCAATAAACACAGGAGTGATTTATGCTGGATTTAAAACGCGATCCGTGGATCTTAATCCGCGACAGGAACTATAACAGCCGTCACGTTACTCTGGCAGAGGCCAGAAATCTGCCGGTTAACGCGATTGACTATCTGCACGCCGAAATCAATTTTGCCACCCTGATGCTGTTGATCGCACTGGGGAACCACCCGGACGGAGAGACGGAATATCTCAACACGGATAAGGCCGTTAGCGACAATGACCGACACCCGATAGCTAAAATATTTATTAACAGTCCAGGACATAAAACCATCAAACGCAACGGTGATTTTTTCCTGAAACGCGATCGTTTGCCTGCTGCCGTCTGTCCGTGCTGCTACCCGGCTGTCGCCTGGGCGTACACTCAGCTGGTCGGGGCTGGAGGGCGCGGTTACAGTCCGGGTCGTGCCTCAAACAGAAATCTGTATATCGTTGACGCTGAAACTGTCGGCGAACTGATTACCCGCAATCAGTTACCCACAACACCGGAAACCCTGGCCTGTTATTTTTCCTCTCCGGTTTACCTGAAACCGGTTCACTCAGGAAAATCCTGTCAGTGTCAGATTTGCGGTAAAACGGATAACTGCTATTCAGAAATCCACGTCAGGCCAGTTAAACAGGATTACATGAATAACCCGCACGCCAGCACAGAGCGCAGCGGGAATCAGGCGTCGTTTCCGGGCTGGAAAACGGAGTTTTACGCAATAGCAAATATCGCTGACGCAGAATACTCCACCCCGCCGCAGGTTATCGCGCGTAACGCTGTAGAGGGTGACAGAGTGCGTTTCTTAGGGCTGGATAACCCACAGGGTAAACTATTTAACCTGAGTCTGTTCTCATTCCATATACCTCCCCGCTGGCAGTGGACAGGTAACGTCCGGGTTTTTCATGATGTTGTCCAGAAACTGTACGCAGCTATACACGGGGGCAGGAGTTTTAACGGCGGCGATTACGAAAAAGCGGCGAACGAAATCGGCACTTTATCCAGCTCGATTCTGGAACGCGGAATGTCGCCAGGCGAGGCGGGTACAGAAGCGCTTGATAACGTGCTGGCCATGCCGTCAGTCTTTGGTGACGCGCCAATAAAAACGCAGCGCAATTACGCACTGACCCGGAAATATTTTGGCAACCTGCACAACGCGGGTATCCGGTGGCGGGAAATTTACCGAGAGTTAACCGGAACGCCGCCGACAGGGCTCGACGAGGCAACAACGCAGTTTTACCGTGACGTCTGTAAGGAAACTTACAAAAAGGCGATCCCTGAAAAAAAAGCTAAAAAGCGGGGCAGCCCCAAAAAAACAGCCACACAGAAATAATGTAAAAACCTGCCTGAAAGGGCAGGTTACATCATTTATTGCGTAAAATATGATTTATATCAAGTTTTATTATATTTGTACCCAAAAACACTTTACATTTATATCTGACAGCCTTACTATATCTTCATTGAAACAAAACACACCAACCGATAAAAGGACATAAAAATGAGCAAAATTAAATCAGCAGGTTTTGTTGTTGTACAGGAAGGTTATGCCATTTCTGGTACTGGTAAAACTAAAGATGAAGCAATCGAAGACGCTAAAGAATGGACTTCAGGAGATATTGCTGGTCTTGATATTCACCCGGCAACTCAGGCACTGATTGACCTGGTTGATTCAGAAGGCGGTCTGTATATCACCTGGGAGTATATCGACGGTGTAGCATGCACAAAACAGGAAGCCGAATCTCTGGAATCAGTGGAATAATTCATGCCCCTGAGTGAATACATTAATATAAATTACGGCGGATCACAGTCCGCCTTTGCCAGAGCCGCAGGAGTGAGACGCCAGCAGGTGACTGAGTGGCTCAACAAAGATTTTATTGTTGTTAATCATATTCTGTACAGTCCGCGTCGGAATATTCCCCTGCCGGGATAAAAGCAGAACTGAATTTTAGATAGCGATCACATATCACACGTTATGGCGCTGAATCTGAAAAAAATTTATTGATTTACAGCCATCATGAATATATGTTTTTGACATTCCCTGCGTTAGCAGGGATGAACCGATCAACACTGGCCTTTTCAGTGAGATTTTTGTTCCCCGCGTCAGCGGGGTTGAACCGAATGCAACTAATCTTTTTTAGTTGTTTCAGATTGTTCCCCGCTTCGGCGGGGATACGCCGCTAGTTTTCCCGAATCTCCGTTACTGTCTGCTCAAATCTCTCTCGTTCCAGTTCAGCACCAATACCCCGGCACCTCATTTTTGGGCACCAGGGGCAAAAAACCCGCTCAAAGGCGGGCTCTTATAAATATGGCATAATATCAAATTTACGTTAAATATGGCTTATTTCGTTGCATTTTGCAATAGCGTCAATTCAATTTCTTCTGGAAATTTTTCACAATAATGATCAAGAGTGTGTTGCAATGCGTCTGTGTCCAGTTCGGCGAACGCACGTTTAAACTTTGCCCAATGGGGTGCATAGACACGAAGCCATGTTGAAGAATTTACGCTCATTAGCCTGGCCAACGCCGCTCCGGCATACTCTTTGTATGTGTTGTTGCTTCGGGTGGCGGCAACATCCTGTGCGGCAAGCCAGATTAACGCAGTTAACCGTCTTTTAGTTTTATTCAGCAGGCCTGCTGGCAAATATTTTTGATGTCTATTCCAGATTATTTCGCAAATCAGCGTCTGATACCGGAACGTCAGATCGAAACCATAACAATAGCGAAGCCATGCCTGTTCATACTCAGGTAGAAAATTAACAGCGCGGCGCCACGGTGCTCCAGCAAACTCATAATCGTTTATCAGAGGCATTGGCCTGCGTCTACTGCGCGTCTCCAGCACATATAGCGATGAATTTAGAGCTTTAACTCTTCTACCGTCGTCAAATTCAATCATGTGGATCTGTTTGCGCGGAAAGTAGCCTTTCTCCGCTAGTGGATGCTCACTGAAAGCCTGTAACTGCCCTTTCGTTTTACCTAAGTTATTCATTAATGCGCGGGTAAGCTCAATCCTGGCATACTCAATTAATTGCAGATCCATCAGATAAAACCCTCTTTTTTCCAGATTTCCTGTGTGCGTAACACCCCCTCAGCGTGAAACAGTCTCAGTTCCTCGCGGGTGTATTCAATGGATTTCGTTCTGCCGTCTATCAGGTCGTGGCACGCACTACAGGCAATAGCCGCCTGTAAATCGTCGGGTTTACAGGCGATACCACAGGTGCCAGCCAGTCGATAGTGAGCTAATACGCTGGTTTCAGGATTGTGATTACACGTACCCGGAATACGAACGGTACATTCGCGGCCACGCGCTGCGTTCCTGAGGTTGATCACTCGACTCATGCTGCCCCCAGGCGGGATAAAAATTTTTTCCCAAAATTTAGTAATTCGTCACGTTCCACAGTTGTAAACCGGCAGTGCGTGCGCGGGTACGGGTGCCAGATAACCAGCAGAGATCCTTTATTGTTACCGTTGACTGGTTTACCGGTTTCAGGGTTAATAAACGACAGTCGTCCACCTGTAATAAACCGCACCTCACTGGCCGTCTGAATAGCCTCCCTGAACCAGCCAACCGAGGTATCAGCAGGCAACAGCGCGACGGTGCCGATTTGGTGATTTTTATTTTCCTCTGCCGCTTTGCGTATAAACGGGGCGATATTGCTGTAGGGCGGATTCAGCCAGACGTAGCCTGTGCTCAGATAATCGCTCCACGGTGTGATCAGTGTGTTTTGTTCTGCGGTAATAAATTTGTGGCACAGTGCGTTATAGGCGGAGGCGGCAGCGTCTAACTGAAATATAAATTCAGCGTTTAGCGCAGCAAATATCTCCGGTGGAGTTTTCCAGAGATTGCGCAGTGGTGTCGGGGTGTTGCTGCCACCAAAACAGGAGCGAGCCTCCACCACAATCTGCTCGCCCTGTCCTTCTGTAGTTTCCTCTGTTATGTCCTCTGCTGAAATAAATTCGCAGCTCTCTGTGCACGATCCGGATTCCTCGCCACCTCTGTTTCTGATAGTTGCAGCCAGCTCCTCCCGTGAGTAACCTGAAAACAGCGCGATAACGCTCTCCAGAGAATTATTATTCCGGTACATAATTTTGTTTTCCTGCTGGCGACGTTCCACAATCCGGACGTCAGGAGAGGTGATCAACTGCCAGAATTCAGCAGCCATTTCAGGTTCGTCACGGGCGGCGAGAGCAATTTTATTAACGCCTTTTTTGACACAAAAAACACAATTGCCCAGGTGTTCGGGTATTTTCAGATCGAACGGTTGCTGTTTCCACCAGTTCAGTACGTCCTGTTTATCAAAGTCACTGATATCAGCCAAATAGCTCACACCTTCGCGCGGTTTTAACCGTTTCAGTTCGTCAACCCGGATACCAATCCAGGTGTGGTATTCGTCAAAATTGTCACGACAGTACCGCTTAAAAACATCTTTTTTGAGGGTACGTGTACAAAACGCACCGTGGACGTAGGGGGTGCCGTATTTTGCGCAGATATCCCGCCACGGTTGCAGATCCTGTTTAATCTCGCCCAGTGGTACAACCCGATAGCTGTTTGCCTGCCCCAGCACAGGATTAACAACAATTCGCAGACAAATCAGGGGGATATTCCAGTATTTAACTACGTTGCGGATAAATTCGTAGGTTTTCGGGTGTTCTGCGCCGGTGTCCATAAACAGGTAGTGGACGTCCTCACCAGCAGCACGGCGTTGTTCCATCAGATACACCAGATAAGCTGACGAGCGACCACCTGAAAAACTGACAACCTGTGTTTTTTTTGTCTGTGGAGTAAGTTTTTTCACTGGTAGTACAGCGGCAATACGCTGGCCGATCCAGCGCATAACTGGCACAGCCATAGAATTGCCGATCGCCCGGTAACGTGGGCCGTCAGGACAATCAGCCGCATCTTTACCTCTCCAGGGGATCTGTGTGTGGTTATCCGGGAATCCCTGCAACCGCTCACACTCAACGGGGGTCAGGCGGCGAACCCGCGCGTTAGCAACAACGCCGTGAATATCGGTTTTTGTGAGGGTATAACAGATTTCTTGGTTATATCCGGTTCCGTTGCCGCCGTTACAGGGGGATCGTCCGATAGTATTTCCAGCCAACGCTATTGCTGGTGGCTGCCCGCTATTTGCGTGGCTGGTGTTGTGATTGCCCGCACGAATCGTAGGCGAGAGATTTTCTATTGCGTCACCTCCATCGTCTTTATAGCTGAACGAAATACAGGCGTTTTCCTGCCCGTAATTCCTCCCCAGCGTGTGCGCCAGTTCGCGGCTGGTGTCGGGGTCTTGCGTTCCGTGTACAGCAAACGTTTCTGTGTCAAAATCCAGCCTCACACCGTGGGCTGTACACGCAGTTGCCACGTCAATACTTCCGCTCGTATTGCCCCCGCCGTAGGCCAGAACGTAGGTGTCTAAATCCTCAGCCACACTGTCGTTAGATTTCGCCAGTAACGTTCTGGCAATATCAGAATAGGTATCCGAAACCAGCCCGGAACCACGCTGAGAGAAAATTTCCTGATTACTCAGACCAATTCCACCAGTGTTATTCGACTGATTCAGGGTTGGGTGTGGGGCGGCTGGATTGCCCCAGTGGCTACCGCTATTAGCGCGTTTTCCAGTAGTGCCGGTAGTTTCCGTTTGCGTTTCGCGGCTCGGCGGAGTATCCCGGCGCACGCCGTCGCACTCAAATAGTATTTTGGCAGAATTGAGGTCTGTTCGAGCACTTGCGATAACAAACACACGGCGGCGCCGTTGGGCCACTCCGAAAAATTCAGCGTCGAGAACTCTCCAGGCAATATCTCGTTGGGGGCCAGACACACAACCCGCGTTTGTCCACCTGCCCCCTGGTGGCTGCAGTTCGTCGCGCTCTCCGGCCAGTCCCGCCAGGAAACAGCCGAACGCGTTATCTCTGCTGTTGAGGACGCCGGGGACGTTTTCCCAGACGATAACTGATTCTGGTTCCCCGCGTTCGCGGCGTTTTTTATCAATTTCATTGGCTAATTCCACGTAGGAAAGGGTTAACTGGCCCCGGCTGTCTGACAGGCCTTTGCGTAATCCGGCAATACTGAACGCCTGGCAGGGGGTGCCTCCTACCAGCACGTCAGGGGCTTCAATTTGATTATCTGCAATCAGAGCAGCAATTCTGGTCATATCCCCCAGGTTAGCGACGTGCGGCCAGTGGTGAGCCAGTACCGCAGACGGGAACGGCTCAATCTCAGCAAACCAGGCGGGTTCCCAGCCCAGCGATTCCCACGCAACGGATGCCGCCTCAATCCCACTACACACAGAACCGTATCTCACAGATCATCTCCGCAATAACGACCGGCCAGATTAAAATCCTCTACAGAATTCCCCGGTTTTCTGGCGTAGCTGATACAGAGATTTTTCAGGAAAATATAACAATCGCGCAGATCTTCAGTCGCGGTTATTGAATCACACAGTTGCTGCCAGACCGTAGCCGCACGGCGATACAGGTGTTTTTCCCGCAGCTCAATTGCTGTCGTTTCCAGATCCAGTAGATCACTGGTATTTTTCCCCAGCAAATACCGCTCAAGAGCACCCTCGCCTGCGACGAAATAAACGTATCGCCCGGTGTTGATACAGATAATCTCCCCGTGTTTTTCGAGCTGATAAATCGCTCTGTCCACCTCTGAAAACGACAGTTTTTTAAACTCACTAAAAATTTTCTGTCTTTTCGTGCCAGGATTCGCCCTGATAAACTCAACGAGTTCAGATTTAATATTCATGCGGCCAGCTCCAGTAATTGCATTGCCACGTTTTCAGCCTCCTGCTGTGACGGAAATTTGCGACACAGAATTGTGTTCCACAGGACGTTAAAAACAGATTTGTAAACCTCACGAAATCCTGTTTCGTCCAGACTGGCAAAACTGACAGAACGTGCCTCACGGCGGCGGGTGTTATCAGGGAGGATATATTCGTCGTAAAAACCGGCCTCAATTGTGGCCCACTTGCGAAACGCCTCAAACGATTTAACGACAGCGTGACCGTCAGCCCGGCGTTGTGCCTCACGACGGGTATATTCGCTCTCTGTTTCGTACAGGGTTTCGCCATTGCCAACGATTGAGATTAGGTATCGGATATAACCAGTCAGATACTGTTTTTCAGCCTGCGTGATAGTCCCGCCTGCTGGTGTCCAGTAGTCAAATCCGAGATTCAGGAGTGCAAAAAAACGTTTGTGGAACAGGTAGTTTCTGGCCTGCCTGACGTCGCAGTTGAGCCACACACCTGTTTTGATACGTTGTAAGAAATCGCTGGCCTCTGGCGTTGCCGGGGTCAGGGTAGTGGAATTGATTTTCAGTAATTGAATCTGTGCCATCGGTTATCTCTCCGGTGACACAGTGATTTATCAGAATCAGGTTGTTCAGGCCTGTTTGGTTATTATAGCGAATTGGGTGGATCAATAACAACTTTTAATCCAGCCATTTTTAATGTTTCCAAAATCTGCGGCATACTGGCAATAAACTGATCTTCGAGTAGTACACACCCGAAAATAGCTTCACCTCGTTTATTTCTGTAGATCAAAACAGGTCTTGTACTGTTGGTTAATCCTAAAATTAACTGATCAGGCACATCCATTGTTATCTCCAGTTGAGATAAATTATGTCAATCCACTGTATATAAACACAGGCACAAAGGACAAGAAATAATCGCTATTTTTTTGATCAATTCGATAAAAATCAATCAATTGAGTTATTTTTGTTCAGTTAGATTAAAAAAAACCAGATTGGCAATCTGGTTTATCATTTATTAAAATAATACGCTCTGGACACTTGGCGCTATCAACTCTGCTAAATTTTGAGGTGTAAAACAGGCTCGCCATCCTTTGGATCCGGCCACGTCCGGGCTTTGTTTATCGTCAGTTTTTCAATCATTGCACAGGTTATCTGCTCGTCGGTGATGCCAGCGCGCCTCTGAGCGTCCCACAGCAGGAATTGCATATCAGCCCACTCGGATAAATCATCTGGCGCAGCTGCGGCCTCCAGAGCCTCTTTCGCCAGGTGTTTCAGTGGGCCAACAGGGCCAACGTTTCCGAACGTCGCAGCTGACCACTCAGCGTGTTGTTGCCTGATAGATTTATTTTCCACGTCGCGCATGGTGCTGGTCTCCAGGCGAATTTTCCCGATTTTCAAACAAAGTAACGCTTTGATTACTGAAGTGTTGGCGATCGTGTTTACAGCCAGGACGTCATCAACAATTTTTTCAAGAATATCAAGAGATTCTTGCGATATTTGTGAGCTCATTTGTTTATCTCCTCCAGTAATTTTCTGTGAGGTCTGTCGAAATATTTTTCACGCCTACCCCCTGAATCCAGTCGGGATAGCGTCGTCCGGCTGCGAAATTTGATTGATATCTCTGGGCGCTAGCCTGCCAGACTGCCAGCCTCTCGGTTTGTCCTGGCTGTTTTGCAGCCACGTTGTGATAAACCGCCTGACGCCGCGAGAGGTTTTCCGCTTCGTCGGGTTGCTGTCCAGCCAGCCCCGCATATTGCGAAACTCCTGAGCGAGGTTGACGCCAGGATACAGCAACGCCTGCTCCTGGAAATATTTTTCCGTCACGTCAAAAAAACTCTTCCCGTCCGAGAGCGGCAGCGAAATAAAAACCGGGCCTTCTGCCTGGATCGGAATTTTTTCCGATTCGGGCAATAGGTTTTTAGATCTTTTATCTTTTAGATCTTCTCTATTCTTATCTATTCTATTCTTATCTAGGGGCGTTACATCGTTACGTAACGTTACTGTAACGTTACTATCCGTTACAGGTGGTTTTTGCTGTGCTTCGGCTTTCTTCCGTTCGCGATACTCTCTGACCCTCTGAGCGACTGATTTTGCTGGTGTTCCGGAGTTTCTGCGGCCTCCGGAGGGGGCTTGTCTTTTGTCCCAGCCGGATATCGCGTCACCATCCAAAACCCGCCCTTGCATCGCCTCTGTAACGCTGTCAACGTTACAGGTTGTAACGTCCAGTGCACTGGCAATATCCTCGTTCGTTACAGTAACGACGTGTAACGTTACACCCGTTACACTATCCGTTACTGGATTTTGTGACGCGCTGACCAGCAGCTGCAAATAGATAGCCTGCACCAGTGCAATAGGCTGCCCGGAGATTTTTGAAATTGTTCTCCATTTAGGGTCATTGGGCATATCATGCCAGAGCCTCAACCATGAATTAGCCACGCACACCTCTACCTGTTTAAACCCTACAAATTCCCTGCGAGTCAGTCACCGCCGTCCGCATAGCCACAAACGCAGATATCGCCTCGTTAATCTCTCTTAGCACGATCGCCGGTGCTGCGCGGAGGTGAACAGCGTTTACCGCCTCTGTGCTTTCCCGCGCTGCAATTGCGGCCAGTAATACCGGATCTCCCGGTGATTCAATTCTGGCGCGTCGTTCTGCTGGTAACGCCGATAACGCTATAGGGTATAACTCCTGCGCCAGTGAGGCGTATTTAGGCCCGTCGTAGCCTCTGAAAATTCTTCGTATCCGCTGCACCGCGTTCCGTAGCCCGTCACTGGTATCCGCTAGTGGGAGGATATTGCCACCCCCACTGGCGTGATACTGGGCAGTAATTGCCAGCCCGACCGTTTTCCAGCCGTCAGAAAGCGCCCAGGACTCTAATTCAGCAGTAATAATACCAACCTGAGGATTAGGGGTGATTTTCATGAATCAGCGCCCCTTCTCGTCTGGCCTTAGCATAGTCGTCGTAACATTGAGGGTCGTAAACCAGCACGCCCTTAGAGGCCATCTGTAGGCGCATAGCCCTGGATTCAGGGACGAGTTTGCCCCATTTATAGACAGACGGAATTTTTATACCTGCGGCTAATGCGAGCTGTTTTTTACTACCAAAAAAATTAATAGCGTCTTCTGTGTACATAAATTGACCTCATGATTTAGCAATAGCTAATAATATATACATTAGCCATAACTCGATCAAGATGCATTAGTATTAGCTAACTATGACAAAGATACAAAATACCGAAATCGGGGCACGTATCCGCGCCCGACGCAAAGCGATGAACCTAACACAAAAGGCTCTCGCAAAAATTTTAAAAATTTCTGACGTTTCTATATCGCAGTGGGAAAGAGGCGATAGCGAACCTACAGGAAAAAACCTCCACGCGCTATGCGAGGCTTTGCGCTCTCCTGCATCGTGGATTCTCTTTGGTGACGAAAATCGAGCACCAGAGAAACCTAACGATCAACTGGTACTACTGGACGAACGCCAGCGAGAAATACTCCACCTGTTCGATTCGATACGGGATGAAGAACAAGAAACATTTCTCAGTGACCTTCGGACGAAAGCTGCAAACAACGAAAAATTGCTGGAAGAACTCCTGAAAGTACAGAAGCGAATTAAGAAGAAATAAATGCTTTCTTTTCAAATAGATAAGTATTTTTTTACCATTTTATTAAGTTATACTTAATTTTTTTCTTGCAAAATATTTTAGCCAAGGCTAATCTCAACCCATCGAAACCACACAGTGATTTCTCAGATAACACGTTCCGCCAGCCTGGCGACAAAGGCACAACAGGAGACCTGTAATGACAACAGATAATCAAGCAATAACAGTTGGATGGGGTGTCAATGGCAATGAAAACAAGATTCTGTTTTGCGAACGATGCCTAGCAGTGCTCTACAAGACAAAAAGCGATTCGAAAATAATCCAGGCTCAGCGCGTGTTTAGTAAAAAACATCGGTGCATAACAAAATAGAGGAATGAAAAATGGATTACGCTAATACTCCAATCGATGCTCTGATTTTTTTATTTAACCGACGCGGCTATGAATACTACTGCGATGGCGATGAACAGAAATACTACGTAGTCATGATGTGATTGTAATTTCCTGGTTTCTGGCGGCCCGGTTTTTATTCCTTTGACGGCAACCGCCAGCTTTTTCAGGGTACAACAGGTAAGAATATTAAAATAGTGTTCTTTCCATTGTGTATAGAGGGTGAGTTGAGTTTGGCGGCTACCGAATCTTCAACCAATATACAGGAGGAAGATGATAATGTTCTGCCGGGGAAATAACCGCCCTTTTTAAATTTCTCATTTATTAAACTAAGGCAATTATTATGGATCATGAAAACATTGTCACTTACAAAGGTTTTAATAAAGATCTGACCTGTAGAGATTTCCAGTTTGAAATTGGCAAAACATATCACCATGAAGGTGATGTTGAGGTTTGCAATTCCGGATTTCATTCATGCGAATCGCCGTTTGATGTCTTTAATTATTATCCTCCCGCAAATAGCCGGTACGCAGAGGTAATAAATTCTGGTGATATTGATCGCGAATCAGATCACGGTGACACTAAAATAGCCAGTGCCAGTATTACTATTACCGCTGAATTAACACTACCAGAATTTATTCAACGTGGGATTGAGTGGATTTGGAATAAAATTGATAAATCCCGTGAACAACAGGTCATGAGCGGTAATGGCAACAGGTCAGTGGCCACCAATACTGGCGACCAGTCAGCGGCCACCAATACCGGCTACCGGTCAGCAGCCACCAATACTGGCGACCAGTCAGCGGCCACCAATACCGGCTACCAGTCAGCGGCCACCAATACCGGCTACCGGTCAGCAGCCACCAATACTGGCGACCAGTCAGCGGCCACCAATACCGGCTACCAGTCAGCGGCCACCAATACCGGCTACCAGTCAGCGGCCACCAATACCGGCGACCAGTCAGCGGCCACCAATACCGGCTACCAGTCAGTGGCCACCAATACCGGCGACCAGTCAGCGGCCACCAATACTGGCAACCGGTCAGTGGCCACCAATACCGGCGACCAGTCAGCGGCCACCAATACTGGCAACCGGTCAGTGGCCACCAATACCGGCTACCGGTCAGCGGCCACCAATACCGGCGACCGGTCAGCGGCTATCAATACCGGCTACCAGTCAGCGGCAGAGGTAACCGGAGCGCAATCAATAGCCGCTGCGTTTGGTATTGGAGGCAAGGCCAGGGCTTCCTGTGGTAGTGCTATTATCCTCTGTTATCGTGATAACGACGGAAATTTAATTCACGTTCGTGCCAGTCTGGTAGGCGAAAACGATATTAAACCGGATACCTGGTATCGTCTGGACGAGAACGGCAATTTTGTGGAGGCTGAATAATGACACAGCTGCATAATACACAAACAGTTATCAGAAGCTGCGTTAAGCCTGGAATGTTAATAGCGCATGACGGGAAAACATATCGCGCTTCAGCAAATAAAAACGGAAAACTATATTTATTTAACCTGACAGAAACTAAACGAATTACTGATTGTTTTGTAGAGGTTTGTATTAATCAACGCGGCGAACCTGTTATTAACTAAGCAGTAAATAGCACCATCATTTTTATTCATGCCTTAACTGGCAGGGTATTGCTCAATCTAACTTCAGGAGAAAAATATGAAATCCATCAATATTATTAATTTCAACTTACTTGCTATTAATGGCGAACTGGCATTATTCAACTGTGAAGATTCAATTGCCGGGGTAATTCATACGCGCCCATCAAACACAACTGTCGTTCTCGATGGCGGCTATGTTCTCGGTCAATATGGTTGTATTCATAACGCAGTGAATGAATTGACAAATATATATATCCAGCTTCACGAAGCTGAAAAAGAAAGCGGCACATACTCTGCTTATAAAAATGCATTCAGTACCAGTTTTTCATCTTTATGTACACACTAATTGATACGCCCCGTTAGCGCGGGGCATTTATCAGCATAAACATTTATTAAGTGCTTAATCTGATAAATGAGGTTTCATAAATTGGATATTACTCTCGCTTTTAAAAAACTGTCACTGACAAACGGTAATGAAATCACATTAAGTATTACACCTGGTGCAATGCGAAAAATGATTATCGAGTTAATCACTCAGGGATATCTCACCACTGAAGAACTGGCAACGTATGTAATCAGCCAGTTAAAGATTTGCGATAAACGAAATCTTTCATATGTATTACCTGAAAACGTACTGAAAAAATTAAATGAAACTTATCAAACCGTAAATAACGGAGGTGAAAATGTCTAAATATATTGGCTGTTGGTTTGGCCTGAAAGAAGCCGCTGAAGAAAATGGCGAAATGCGGATCGCCCATGCGTTTGAGGCCATAAATGATAAGCAGGCAAAGGCGAAAGCGGCGCTGCTGTTCATGGAAGCCTTTCCGGATGCTGACGACTCTCAATTCGAGTTTCGCCTGTATGTCGCCGCAGATGGTATTCCCTGCCCTGCCGAAGAATGGGATGAAGCATTTTTATTCGATCACGAATGGGATGACGATAAGGGCCACCCGATAGCGAATGTTCAGGCCAGTCCCGTTGATTTTAACGGGCTACAGCCATCAGTGCGTATTGCTGTACTGGTGAAATATAACACGACTGAAATCACCCGTGATCAGCTTAGTGCAGCGATTGAATTACAGCAGGGAAACTCATCTACTTTTGATAGTCATATTGTTGAAGCTATTTCCAAAACACTTCCAATTCCGTCCATGTATCCTGAAAGGATACTGGAGGCTATCAATTATGTTCGCGAAAATTGCGCTCCTGATAAAAAGTGGCCGGAAATAAAAGCAGCGCTATCTGTATGGCTTGATAATCACGAAAAAGACCGCCAGGACGGAAACGAAAATCCTGTTGTTGAAACGGTCACACCTCGCCCTTACCAGCACAACTATAAAACACTGGATATTGAGATAGCAACGGCACTCTGGCCTGGGGACGTTGATCCCAACAACCCAGATCCGGCAATAACACGCCGGGCTACTGAAATTATCAAAGAAGATCGCGAAGACTTTAAACGCTGGTCAATCCAGCTCCGTACTCAACCCGACATTCTCAAATATGACCGTCCGACAATTTTTGGTGTGGTCCGTAACGTACCGGCAGAGGATACATACCACTTTCCAGACTCACACGCGCGGTACATCACCGGATATCTCAAAGACTACGGTAAAATGGAGAACGCAGACAATGAAACCGAACAGAATGCGGCGGCAGCAACGGGGACGGTGGAAACAGTACCGCCTGTAGAGAATGTAGAGAATAGTGGTCCGTTCTACTTCCTCATGGCTGACGGCGAAAAAGTTGGGCGCGCAAACAAACTTAACGGGCTGAAAAAAGCCCTGGCTGATGGCGGCACCGAAATCAGCCAGGAAGAATATCAGGCGCGTAAAAATGGCACATACAAAGCGCCGCAAGAAGTTACCGCACAGCCTGCCGGGCAAACTGAAGTTAAGAAAATTGCTGATGGTGTTTTCTCAATTGATAACCTGATGGGAAATCAGCAGCTCGTCCACTCCTCAAATGAAGCCGAAAAAACGGAATTAGCAGTAGTATCGCCTTCTACCACTACTTTCCAGTCCATTGGTGCGGCACTGGAGCATGACCTTGCCGAAAAAGGCGATAACATGAAAATCTGGCGCAGCGTAATGCGCACGGATCCCCGTTATACCAAAGACCTTGCTGGTGTGGGTTTCGAAGGTACAAGCATAAATGCTGAATACATGATTATGCGGGCTACCGAAATCTTCGGACCCATCGGTACTGGCTGGGGATTCGAGGTTATGGAGGATCGTATGCTCCCCGGTGCCCCCATGAGCGAAGCCATCTACGAAGATAAGAAATTTATCGGAAATCGCCTGCTGCGGGATGCTGACGGAACACTTATCACCGAAAAAAATCACAGTATCAAAATCAAACTGTGGTACGCGATTGAAGGCGAAGTTCGGGGTGAGGTTGAAGCCTACGGTGCCACCAAATACCTCTATAAAACCAAACATGGAATTACCTGTGACGGTGAAGCACAAAAAAAATCTCTCACCGATGCAATCAAAAAAGCTCTTTCCCTCCTGGGATTCTCTGCTGATGTGTGGCTCGGTATGTACGACCTGGCTGAATACAAGCAGGAGAACGCCATTGAGTTCGATATTCGCAACGCCAGTGATAAAGCCGAAGACATAACTCGCATCCGTAAAGAGCTAGACGAAAAATTCAAACTGAACACCGACAGTATGCGTTCTGCGGTCACTCCGAATGAAATATCCGGTATCGCCTCTTCCCTCACTCGGGTAATGGGCGTTCACCTCAAAGCAGCCCGCGAAAAAGCCGACCACGAATACACCAAATACCTTGAGGGCCGACTCCGCCGCCTTGAGGAAGTTAAATCCGAATGCCTCACCAAATTACAGGAGAAAACAGCATGAACAACCGAACTATCGACCTTGCTTTAGAAATCAGCAAACTTGAATCCCTCGCCGCCGATGGCGGGGATCTTACCCCTGAACTGATTGCTGATACCCTGGAAGGCATAGAGGGGATGCTGGAAGACAAGTTCGACGCAACCATGAAGGTTATCCGCGACTTTGATGCAAAAGCTGAAGCCTGTAAGAAAGAAGCTGCCCGTGTTGCCGAACGTAAAAAACACTGGGAGCGTCAGACCTTCGCACTCAAAAACTATTTGCTGCAATGCCTTCTAGCCAGCAATCGTACCACCTTCAAAACTACCCTCAACACCTTCACGGCCCGCAAAGGTAGTGTAAGCCTGAGGATTGACAATGTGGATCTACTGCCAGATGAGTTTGTCGAGTCGCATACGGAGATCATCACAATCCCGAAGAATGACGAATTAAAAAAAGCATTACAGGAATTGGCCAACAGAATAGAAGCGGCCTACGTTGCTGGCGAAGAACCAGACCCGGAATTGCTCAAATCTATTCCGGGTGCTCACCTCGAAACAGGCTCACCAACCTTGCTGGTGCGTTAATCCGGATGCGGCCAGTAATGGCCGCACACTAAGGCAGAGATATGAGCGATGAAGATGAATTCGAAGCGAAAAAACTAAATGGAAGAGAAATTAACGAAATCAAACAACATAAACGCATGGTGAAATAAAATGGAAACTATCAGTGATTTTATCGTAAGTGCAATAGCGGTTATTTTAGTTATTGTTATATTATCCGCAATAACTATGGGCAGCACAATATTAATTGTAGGTAGTGCGATAATAGCGGCGGGTAGTTTTGTTTGTTATTTTATTTGCAGAGGTATTGCTTATATCAAAGAACGTGAAGAGGAACATCTTAATAAAAGAGGTGCGGAATGAGAAAGTCATTAACCGCACGCTGTATCAGACGCTGGCAGGTTGAATTTAAACCGCTATGTGATTCTGCTAAAAATCCGTACTGGTGTAAACGGGACTTGCGCGGATATATTAAATCATATGCTATAGCGTCTTCGGAAAGTATAGTTTGCAGGCGTGCTGAAAAAATGGCAAAAATTAATTTATTCGGCCATGAGCTTGGCTGGAGTCCGGAATTTGCAGATTATTTTTATAAAAACAGAGAAAAATATTTAGAGGATGCAAGGAAACACTTCAATAAAAACGCAACCACTGAAGAAATAGATGATGAAATGGAGAGAGAACTGGAGGCGTGGAATGACTGAGCGCGGAATGATATTCAATACTGGAATGGTGCAAGCTATTCTTGACGGCAGAAAAACACAGACCCGGCGAGTTATCCAGTGGAAACGTACACGATTTACTGAGATTGCAGAACGCGATGACGGCAGTAAATGGCCCTGGTCAGAAGATTGTGAAAATTGTTGTGATTACTGGCACCCCTGCCCGTTCGGTTCGGTGGGAGATAAAATATGGGTTCGAGAAACGTTTAATGGATACTGGTTGAATGAGGATGAAATTCAGGAAATAAAGGAGGGAATTTCTCTGGCATCAACCTTATGCGATTATAAAGCCGATTATCCCGATAAAATGTGGCCTATGGATGGCTGGACACCATCTATCCACATGCCGCGCTGGGCCAGCCGTATTCTACTGGAAATAAAGGACGTGAGGGTTGAGCGTCTAAAAGATATCAGCGAAGAGGATGCACGGGCTGAAGGTGTTATTCCTGCTACTTACAATATTACTCCGCCTGAAGTTGTTTATCGTGTCAGTTTTAGTGAAGTATGGCGGTCAATCTATGGTGATGAAAATTGGCAGGCTAACCCGTGGGTGTGGGTAATCAAATTCAGGCGAATTGACGAGGTTACCACCAATGACTAATACACCTGTAATTTTAGACGTGTGCTGTGGCTCCCGCATGTTTTGGCATGATAAAAACGACTCGCGGGCAATATTCAGTGATATTCGCGCAGAGCAGCACACTCTCTGCGACGGGCGAAAACTGGTAATTAGCCCTGATATTATCGCTGATTTTAAATCACTGCCTTTTGCTGATGCCAGCTTCCCTGTTGTGGTGTTTGACCCGCCTCATCTGGTACGGGTTGGAGATACTGCGTGGATAGGTAAAAAATACGGGAAACTAAATAAAGAAACGTGGCGAGAGGATTTACGGGCAGGATTTACTGAGGCGTTTCGCGTTCTGCGGCCACAGGGCGTGCTGATTTTTAAGTGGAACGAAACGCAAATCCCTGTGAGCCAGATTCTCGCCCTGACTAGCGAGAAACCGATTATCAGCCAACGAGTCGGCAAAAACAACAAAACGCACTGGATTATTTTTGTAAAAGGCGGTGTGGCATGAATGAAGTCGCAAAAACGCTTTATGGAGAACTGTCAGATGGGGCGTTTTTCGCCCCTGCATCTTCCGATCTGGTTGATTCGCTGATCGCCCAGTACCAGCAACTTCGGGCAGATATCGAAATGATGGCCGGGTTAATTAACACGCACCATGCATCCGTACACCATTTTCTGGAAGGTAACCAAGACCATGATCGGCGGCATTATTTTGGCGGCGTCAGCAATCTTTTTAAACCAGAAGGCGCTATAGCCAGCCTGAATGCAACCTTCTGGCAAAAAGCACTTAACATGACCGACGTTTACGAATACATGCCAAATAACCGGCGTACTGAGTGGAACGAGCAGATCCGGGAAATGAAAACGCCCGACTTCGAAGAAAAAACCGTGCGACCAACAATCATGGAACTGCTGAATTCCCGCCAGAAATTCTTTAGTGAACGTGTGGACGGTATTTTCCGCGCTCTTTCCGGCGACCACATTACCAACAGACCGGAAGGTTTCGGCAAGCGCATGATCCTCTCGCGGGTATTCGACGAATACGGTATGACCAATCACAATATGGGCGGCTATATCCAGGATCTACGGCAGGTTATCGCGAAATTCATGGGACGTGATGAACCCCGCTGGCGTGTAACAGAGGATGCCCTACAGGAAGCCCGTTGCCGTCACGGAGAATGGCTGGTACTGGACGGTGGCGCGTTGCGTGTCCGGGCATATCTGAAAGGTACGGCGCACCTCGAAGTACACCCGGATATGTCCTGGCGGCTCAACTGCATTCTGGCGCACCTGTACCCGCTGGCAATCCCGCCACAATTCCGCCAGAAGCCAAAGAGAAAGCTAAAAGATTTCGTGCTGATGAGCAAGCCACTCCCCTTCGCCGTTCTGGAAGTGCTGGCGGGCTTAAAAGCAGAACGACACACCTCGATTCATCGCAACCGCTGGGACGAACCGACACAGCCACTGACTACCAATCCGTACAACCGCCGATTTGACTGGCGCGACGAAGACAAAGCGATCCGGATCCAGGCGGGGAAAATACTGGAAACCATCGGCGGCGTACTTATCAAAGCTGGTCCGAACAAGAATATCAATATCTGGGAATTCGATTACGACCCTTCCCGCGTGTTGGGCGAGATTATCGCGTCCGGGTGTATTCCTGATCATCAGTCGCACCAGTTTTATCCTACCCCTGAATCGCTGGCTGAGTGGGCAGTTTCCGAAGCCAATATTCAGCCAAGCGATTCGTGTCTGGAGCCGAGTGCCGGTACCGGAAATCTTGCCCTGCTGATGCCAGCAGATCAGACCCAATGCGTGGAAATCTCCGCGCTACACTGCAGGATACTCAATGCGAAAGGTCTGAACGTCGAACAAGCCGATTTCATCAAGTGGGCCGAAACCACCAGCCGCCGCTTTGATAAAGTGGTAATGAACCCACCGTTCAGCGAAGGACGAGCTAAAGCGCATGTGGAAGCTGCTGCCAGCCTTGTTAAATCTGGCGGTCGCCTTGTGGCCATCCTGCCAGGAAGTATGCGAAAAAAAGACATTCTGCCGGGCTGGTCATGTATCTGGTCCGGGTTAATTGATAACGAGTTTGATGGTACTGATGTTTCAGTTGTCATGCTGAAAGCCGAACGTAAGTGATTTTTGATAATCAGTTTTAAAGGTATAGAGAAACGAGCAGGAGATAAAATGACGCACACTATGACCCCGGATTCACTAGTTGATTTGAAATTTATCATGGCGGATACTGGTTTCGGCAAAACATTTATCTACGACCGGGTAAGGGATGGCACCCTCGCTAAACCAGAGAAAATCCACGGACGCTCCCGCTGGCGCTACAGTGATCACTGTGAATTTAAAAATCGTCTCCTGTCGCGCACCAACGGGTAAAATGGCGGGTAAAAATTTTCACATAATTATAAAAATTATTTTTTATCAATATCCTGCAGGTTAACTTTGAAGCCTGCAGGGGACACCATCCGCAAGCATTTTCACTTCCAGTAAAGTCCACAAAATCCTTTAAAATACTTTGATCTAAATAGTTGCGGGCATGAATGTCGAACGATAGCGCTATGGCAGAATCGGGACTGTGGTCACGCGAGGCTGTAGAAATGCCGATGAGCCGAAATGATGTGAGAGCGCTATATGTACATACCGCTGAATACCTGAAGGAAAGGCGCTTAATGATGCAATGGTGGGCTGATTATCTGGACGCCAACAGAACAGCACATATTACGCCGTATAACTTCGCTCACGATACCGGGCAAAGGCATAATGTGATATCAATAGCAAACAGGAAGAAACCTACTCGCGCGCATACGTGCGCTTTATTTTACTTGTTTCACTGTTCCAGTAACTAATATCTATATATAAATCAGTAGATTAACTGAAACAACTTTTTAAGCGGCTGTTTCACCTCCTGCCCGACAATCAACGTCTAAAAATACATATAACAGTATGATTTTTATTAATTTTACCTATCCATCACATTGTTGATGTATCTATTTACATCAACAAGGAGATAAGCCGATGCCTGCTGTTGAGTTGATGAACCGCCGAATCCAGATAGCTGACAGAGTAATGACCACTGATGATGCTTTTCGGGCGGCCATGTCGGACGCCTCCCGCGCAATGAAGGGGGATTTCATCGGCTCAGAGTTGATATTCCCCACGGTAGAACAACTGGCAAAAACAATGCTGGCCCCTAACCGCTGGCAAATCATCAAAGCAATGGAAGGAAAGCAGGCCATGTCTATCCGCGAGCTATCGCGCATTGTTAATCGTGATTTTCGCGGCGTATACAATGATGTTCAGTCACTACTGAGCGGAGGAGTTCTGGACAAGGATGGCAAGAAGATCGCTTTACCTTATGACCGGATTCATATTGAGTTTAACTCAGACGATGCAGCGGCATAGCCATCCCGGCCAGCAAACAAAAGACACAGGTAGAAAAGCTAAGCCAGAATGCTTGCTTAAGTGCTCTCCCATTGGGGGAAGATCAACCGAACATCTCAAAAATCATTTTTCTGGCTGGTAGCATGAGCACAGAACGGGAATTCCCAGTTTAGGATAACCCACAGATTTTAATAATGATGCAGGTTTGCATCATATTATCAGTACTTGCACCAGAGAATTTCTAATCGTAGATTATTTCTTCTGCTCGTGTAGCGATGTTCGAAAAACCTTCCATTGCATTGATTTTATTAACTTCTAACGGTTCGTTATAACTATCCTCCAGATTTGGATTACGCCACCAGCGCACGCACAAAAACATGCCAAAAAACGCTAATTCCTGGATACTTACCGCGGGTAGCAACGCCCAGTGTCGCTTCAGAAACATCAATTCCCACACAGAGTGGATTTGGCAGACTCATTATTTTACCTATCCCTGCAAATGCGTTATGAAGTACGGACAACTGTTCGGGTTTCAGATAAGTGGCCTCAGCGTATGCGCCAGTCGCTGACCAACGGGCTTTAAACCCCAGGAAGCATCAGGCTACATACGCTTTGTCAAATCTGTTCGTTACCATGCTAACTAAATTTCGGGATACAAGGAGGTAGTCATTTAAGGGAGTCATTTAGCCAGTATGACTGATTTTTCACAGGGAGAGACAACTATCCTGACACTGAGGGCAGGGCCAAAATGGCAAGTAAAATAGCCTAATGGGATAGACTCTAACTCAGAAAGCTAACTTTAATTCACAGATAAAAGTGCTAACGCCAGTTATCACAATCGAGCAAATCGATTATGTCGTCCTGACTACCATGATAACGACAACGGATATAAAAAATCTGAAAGCTGAAGATGCAGTTATGGCTGCTTCACATTTACGTGATCAACTGGTTTCTGCAATCGATATGATGATTTTAGGTATTTAAAATAAAGAAGAACGATGATACGTCCTCAGATAAAAAATCACTTTAACGTTAGAATTAGACCAGAATATAGCGTGAGTGCTGATGCAGTTCTGCAAGCGTACAACGTATCAGGATTGTGCAGAAAGAAGATGAAGCGTGATGGCATAAATGCTGCTCTCATTAGTCAGCGAGGCTTAGAGCCTGGCCTGACAGGCATGATTGACACAGCCAGTAACGCCTGCTGCTCCTGTCTACTGCGTCGGTGGCCGGTTCAGCATGAAAACCACCATCCCCCTGAACCACGGTGACTGACTGAACTGACTTTCCTGTTCTTTATCCCAGATACCATGCTGGACAATGCCAACTTTCCACGGAATAGTTAAACCTGACAAAGCCGGTAAATAGGCACGGTAATTGGCGACGGTATGCCGCCCCTGGTAGCTCTGCACCACCAGTTCATCGACCGGTAACGCATTCAGTGTGGCGACATTGCCAGTCTGCGCCCAGTCAAGCAGACCGGTCACACCCAGCGCATATTCATGGGGTAATAATGACCTGAGCCGGGTTAAAAAATCACTATACTCATCTAGTCGTTGCGTGGCTGCGTCGAAATCAATCTGCAAACCGATGACGTTGTTACCGGCATATTTCCAGCGTTGCAGCAGGATAAAAATCTGCTGCCAGGCGGAATCAGGTATCTCTGTCGTTGTGATCCGGATCGTTAACCAGATATTCTGAAACGTCAGGCGACTGACCGGCGCGCCCATTCGCGTAAACACCGCACTGCCCTGGCGGGATGAAATTTCACCCTGATGCAGATACACCACCCGGGCATCGCGCATCAGTGTTGTCGGTTTGACCCCGGACCAGAGCCAGAATGCCTGATATTCCTCCGCGTTAACTTTCGCTTTCACCGGGGAACAAACACTCAGCAAAATTACCAGTAATAGCGTAGTTTTTCTGCCCACGGGCTTCCCGGATACTCTGTTTTTAACTCAGTAAACCATGCTTTACGTGTGAGTTTATCAACCTCTTCACCACCACAGTCATTACTTCCTGAGGGGGCATAACACATGATAGCGCGATACAGTGCGTAGCTTTTATCTTCTGGTTCACTTTTGGGGTTCATAATAACGGCTTCGTAATATGCCTGCCGAACAGGCTGGGTCTGTATCGTGTTCTTATTGCTGGCAAATATCACGCTGGTCAGTTCGGCATTACCATACCTGTCCTGCTCAAGATTAATCTCTGCATCGGTATCACGGATAAATTCGCCAAGACAGTTCAGCGCATGGCTGTCAGTGACGTTATGAGTCAATTCGGTGACGGTTTTCTCCAGTGATCTGCAGAAGTATCCTTTCTCGGTGTTGTTACCTGACCAGTCAAATAGTTTCAAATCAACATCAGCGAAATTTTCCCCGCTGGCAGGGTGGGCAATATGCGTGATCAAGCCTTTGTCGGTCAGCCATTCCGCATAATGGCCGCTGATAAGATCGCGCATCAATAAGGTATGCAGGGCAATGGTGCGCTCTTCATCATTGGGGCCATTTATCACCTGCTGGCGAAGCAGTTCAGCAGTCGCATAGGTTTTCAGGATCACGGAACGGTATTTCAGATTGGTTACCGGACTGTTTTTGGCAAAAATAGCGGCTGTTTGATTGGATAACAGTAAGGTTGCTGCAAGTTCAGTTTGCAAAAATTGCTGTTGTTCCAGATTCTGGCTTGCACTTAATAACGCTGACCAGTGTTTATATGCCTTTTCCCATTGTTCGGTCGCCATCAATGCTTTTCCATAAAGCACCTGCCGACTGAATGCCAGGATATCATTCTGCGCTAAAGTCGTCATCGGTTCGATCTGGGCAATCACCGTGGGATAATCCTGCTGCAGATATTTCAGCATCAGAGCCAGGTACGTCCAGTATGCCTGTGCACGTTCTGATGCGAAGATCGGCTTGATGCCGGTTAAATAGTCTTCATCAATACATAGCTGTTTTCCATTGCACTCGATATTGCGCATCAAACGTAAGGTCTGAATAAATGTTAATAATGGCGCGTCAGACGCCTTGCGGAAAAAAGTAGCATCCCAGGCCATCACATTACTTAATAACTTCGCATCCGTTTCGGCAATCAGCGCCACCAGTACATCAGGCGCGTTGTTCTGCGTCAGGGTCTGTTCATAGAATGTTGCCAGTGCATCCCAGTTTTGCAGATACCAGTTGATTCGCCGTTTAAGACCGGATGCTGAGTTTGCATACTGCCCTTCAGGCCAGCGCTGAAGATAATTATCCGCCCATTGCAGCGCCTCAAGCGCAGCATTGCGATCGATTTTTTCTACCTCAAAGTAACCAAACTCCCCTTTTGCATTCTGGCTACTTTTATTCAATGCGTTTCGCATCAACATATAACTGCTGGTTTCTGAAAGCCACGGCTGGGAAATATCCTTCAGAGATAACCATAGTTGCCGGGATTGCTCATACTGACCGGCATAAAAATGACTGGCAGCCAGCAGATAGCGCTTAAATTGTTGCGCACTGGAATCGGCTGGAAAACTGAGCGCAGTTATCGCCGTTTGCGCCTCAGCACTGCCTGAAAGATCCATCTTCGTTTTAGCCAGTATCTGCCGTTGTTCTGGTGACAGGCTGTCATCCGCCAGTAGCGCATTGAAGAAACGGGCATCCGATTCAGGGGTCATCGACACAAAGCGCGTTTCCAGCAAGGCGCTATCTTTTTTCGCATATCTGGCTGCCAGTGCTTCCAGCCCCAGCGCTTTCAGCGGTTCACTGACCGGGGAGGCGGGTGCGGGCGTTTGTATTTTTGCTACCACGCTGCGCCACACCGCAGTATCAAAACCGAAACTAAATGCCCGGCTTTTGGTTAAATCCTGCGTGACATGTGGTAATGGCAGAGATACAGAATCGTTTTCGCTAAGCAGACGTAACAGATTATCACGGGTATCATTCGCGCTACTGAGAAATGGCAGGCTTTCCTGAAAGCATCCCTCTTCTCCCCACGGGCAGGACTCCTCATCGTAAGAGGCCATTGTCTGCTGGCTGATAATCAGTGAGCATACGAGCGTTACTGTGCCGATATAATGTCTTTTCTTCATATTTACGTAAATATTTCCCTGAATAGATGCCGCACCTGATCTGTTTGCTATTTTGACCGCAGGCCACAGGCATGTAAACACCCACCGGATATTAATATTCCCCCCTGATCCCCTATTTGTCAGCATGGATTATCGTTTCGGTTGTGGTCAGACTTGAGCCATAACTGATCGTTAAATAATCCTGACTATTTTTTGCAAAATTCAGAGTCGGGTGAGCAATAACCAATAATCTACCTTTCAGTCAATGCTGCATCTGACACTGACGGAATAATTCTCGTATAATACTTCCTTTGTCATTCGGGTTGTTTTACGGTGGGAAATCAGGCACACACGTTAACCTGCAGAGAAGCAGCCTGAGGTATTATTGGTATTGTTCTTTGATTTTTGTCCGGAGTAGCATGAATACATTCTCAGTTTCTCGTCTGGCGCTGATGCTGGCTTTTAGTGTCACGTTATCCGCCTGTAGTTCTCTCCCGCCTGATCAGCAGCCCTCAACACAATCAGCGCCAGGTACCGCTTCTCGCCCCATATTATCTGCCGATGAAGCGAATACTTTTACTACTGCGCATTATTTCGCTGCACAGGAGGATCATGCTGCAGGCTGGCAACCCACGACGATCACACCGCCAGGCAGCCCTGATTTTGTTGTCGGTCCGGCAGGTGCATCTGGCGTCACCCACACGACCATTCAGGCGGCGGTAGATGCGGCTATGGCGCGCCCGGGAAATCATCGTCAGTTTATCGCTATTCAGCCTGGGGAGTATGCTGGCACGGTTTATGTTCCCGCCTCCCCTGTGGCACTGACGCTATATGGCACCGGCGAGAGAGCGTCAGAAGTAAAAATAAAACAAACTATTGATGCCGGAATGAATATCGCGAACTGGCGTCAGCAGGTCAATCCGGCAGGTAAATATATTCCCGGCAAGCCCGCATGGTATATGTTCAATAATTGCCAGAGCCAGCAGGAAACCGCTGTTGGCATGATGTGCTCAGCGGTATTCTGGTCACAGAATAACGGTCTGCAATTACAGAATCTGACGATCGCCAATCTTCCTGAAAATAACGCAGATGCAGGCGCTTATCAGGCTGTCGCATTACGCAGTGATGGTGACAAGGTACAACTTGATCGCGTCAATCTCATCGGACGACAGAATACTTTTCTGGTGACCAACAGCGACATACAAAATCGTTTACAACCCCATCGGCAGACACGCACACTGGTAAATAACTGCTATCTTGAAGGCCAGGTTGATATTGTTTCCGGCCGTGGAACTGTCGTGTTCAGGGAGAGCGATTTTTATGTGGTGGATACACACTCTCAGCAGGAAACCTATGTCTTCGCACCCGCCACAGAGAGGGATTCCCCCTACGGTTTTCTGGTGATTAATAGCCGCCTGATTGCGCCAGGCAATGGTGTGGCTCATCTCGGACGTTCGCTGGATCTTGATGATACCGCCAATGGACAGATTGTGATCCGTGACAGCATTATCAACGAAGGTTTCGATACCGCTACCCCGTGGGGGGCGGCGGCGCTCTCCAGTCGGGCTTTCCGTGGTAACACGGGCTCTCCGGATGATAGCGGCCATCCACAACGTCAGCTTAATGACAACAGTGTTAACCGAATGTGGGAATATAATAATCGTGGCGCTGGCAGCCTGATGACTGGCGATTAATATGCACCGGATGAGTCAACACCTGACTCATCCGGTGATCTCGCTAAAAGTGAATGGTTCGATTATAGGGGGTACTTACCATATTACCCTTTAACTCTCGATCCCAAATGGGATAATTAGCCTTCGACGCTGTCGGTATCGACATCGTTGTTGCAGTAATTGCGCTACCAGAATTACCTTTTTCACATTCATATCTGTTCATGAGATAATCAATGAAATGAAAAAAGGCCGCGAGTGCGGTCTTTAAACTATCTGGCAATAAGCTCGTATTTAGTCAGGTCGCAGATACCTTCAGCGATCTGTCGTGACTGGCGTGTTGATTTTGCTGAATTCAACAGCACATTGAAAACTTCATCTTTTGAGGCGCTAATCTTCTGGCCTTTTAGGGTAGTGAAGGTCACTTTTTTGCCATTACGCCCATAAACCACGCTCTTACTACTCTCGGCCTCACCGGCCTCATGAACCTGAGTCGTTTCTGGTGCCTGGAAAAAAAGGCATTCAGGCGCGACTAATTTTCTCTTTCTCGTCACCATACCTCACTCCTTATTTGGTCGCGTATGTTGTCTTACATTATTGCTCATAAATCACTCACCATTAACTAGAGCGACATCACGTCTTGAACTCGTCAATCAGGTCAGTCACCGAACGATAGAGGATATCTTTTGATCCATCGTCAGTCACATCCTGGAAACCATATTCTTTAACATAATAATCAGCAACAGTTTGATTAACTGGAAACATTAAACGCACACCCACCCCTTCAGTTTCCTGAAGAAAAAAATAATGGTATAGAGTGCAAACTTCAGCGTGTTGCCATCAAGAATGGATTGATGGATCTGAAAATTCTGCAACATCTCAATATTCAGTATTCTATCACTCGGACAATATTCACAGATACACACACCTGCGGGTCGATCACAGGCATTCAGCAACTTAAAACAAAAATTGAAGGCGTTATCGTCTCGCAGCGTGGCACCTATTTGATCCCAGGGGAGTTTTCGTTCTTCAGGCATACTCCGCATAGAGGCAATACACCATTCCAAATCCGGTTCACTTAACAGGCAAGCAACGAGAAGCTTATCAGTCTGTCGGAATAATCGATTTGTTAGCTCGACTGCCGCTTCACTAGATTCTCGTATCGTCAGTTCAGGCATTCGCGACTCCATCGCATCAAGAATAAGCTATATAAATAAATCGATTTTTGGGGATACCTCTAATGAATTGAATCTGATGTACAATGCGAGCTGTTGAGATTCTCTTATGGCCAGCATTAACGATCATCGTCCCCGTTGTCAGTCTGCTCAGGTTTACCGCCATGATCAGAACCCTAAGGTTTCGTTACCCGGAATCACTGATCTGCTACGGATTCTGCCACAGGCAGACAATAATCACGATCACATCATTATGTTGTTAATTATTTTCAGCCTTATTTGCGATCAGCTTCACACAGCGAAGGGATTGACGATTGCCTGTGAGCAAGTTGCTGTGCCGGGAATACGGTGGTTGTGAGTGGGCTGATAGATGGCGGGTCGTGGTGTCAACTTGCCGTAAAACGCACCCTTTTTTATCCGGCCGGGCGCTTGTTCGCCGAGGCCGGATATTCGATAACAGAAAATCAGTCCAGTGGCACCCCAATACGCCGGGCGACCTCTTCATAGGCATCAATCAATCCACCGAGATTTTGCCGGAAACGATCTTTATCCATTTTATTAAGAGTATTTTTATCCCATAACCGACAGCCGTCGGGAGAAAATTCATCGCCTAATACCACCTCGCCCTGGAACAGGCCAAATTCCAGTTTAAAGTCAACCAGGATCAAATTCGCATCATCGAACAGCTTCTGCAATACGGTATTAGCTTTAGCGGTAAGTTCACGCATCCGTACCAGGTTTTGTTTATTCACCCAGCCAAAGGTTTCACAATAAGAGGCATTGATCATCGGATCATGCAGGGCATCGTTTTTCAGGAACAGATCAAACAGCGGTGGATTGAGTTCCGTCCCCTCTTTAATTCCCAGCCGTGTAACCAGAGAGCCTGCGGCACGATTGCGGATCACACACTCTACCGGCACCATTTGCAGCCGTTTGACCAGACATTCCGTATCGGAAAGCAGCGCCTCCATCTGCGTCGGTATTCCCGCCTGCTCGAGTTTTTGCATAATGAAGTAGTTGAATTTATTGTTCACCATGCCTTTTCGCTCAAACTGAGCGATGCGTGCCCCATCTCCCGCGGATGTATCATTGCGGAATTCCAGGATCAGCCGTTGCGGATCTTCGGTGCTATAAACCGTTTTCGCTTTACCACGATACAGCTCTGCTTGTTTGTGCATTTTCATCACCCCAGGGAAAATTAGCGATAAAAGATGTGCTTTTGTCGTTACGCACACGTTTGCGTAACGACACAGAAAAAAGGGCCGATAATTATCGACCCTGTATTTTTTACTGCCTGAATGCCGCCTGGAACAGGACGACCAGAGCATCATTTTGCGCCTGCGTTAACGTATGGCCTTTAGGATCGATAAACTGCATGCTACTGCGGTTATCGAGATCCCCGACCTGTAGTTTGTAATCGCCGGCAAGCAGACCCGGGTCTGCAACACCCAGCGTCTGCCAGTGACTGTCAGAGATCGGCTTGTAAGTCAGGGCAATATTTCCCTTCGAGCGGGTACTGTCCGTCACTTTCATGCCGACTTTGGCTAACGTATCCGGCAGACGTTGCCACACCCGGTCAAAGGGGGCGCGAACCACCAGCATCGGCAGGCCGGTCTCATCGGATGCACTCTGCACATCAAAGGTGACGCCATCCTTTTGTTGTCCGTCATTCTGTGCTCGCGAGATATTTGCATCCAGGCCTTCAGAAATAACATTCAGCATCGCAGTGCTGTAACGCTGCAACGACGCGGGATCAGCAACCGGTTTTCCGTCTTGTTCGAGGTTAATCAACTTGACAATAAGCGCCTGCTGGTAGCCTTGCGGTTTAATGGCAATCTGATAACGGCCACGATAGGGCTGATCCTCATCAAGTCGTGACCACGTCACCCAGTCGGTATTGAGACTCTCTCCCGCATCATCACGTCGGGTAATGGTATCGTTCCGCGCCTGTAAGATGCTGACTACCTGTGGCCACAAGCCATCGCTCTGGCGCTTTTCTAACGTTAATATCGCGGTATCACCCTTAAATTGCGTTCGCGTACCGTTTACCAGCGCCAGCGGCTGAGCGGGTGGGCGAATATCCAGTGCTTTACCCAGCGCACCAGTGCTGGTCACCTGGGGGATATCGTAATTACCTGTCTGGAGGGGCAGAATAAGCCCTGCGGGCGCATGGAGTTCACTGAGTGGCGTCGCTTGCAGATAGGATTCATCACCGCTGACCTGGCGCTTGTAGCGGGAATCCGAACTACAGGCAGCAAGAAGCATAATCATCGAAATAGCCGCCATTTTCATCAGCGGTGGCTTCTGTTGTAAGTCAGTCATTACATTTCCCTAAACATTACAGCAAATCGGCATGCTGAAGTGCGGCGGTCACGCTGTGGATGCCTTTTTCAGTCAGCGGGGTTAGCGGCAGGCGTAACGTATCAGTTGTCACCAGTCCTAGCGCCTTACATGCCCATTTCACCGGGATGGGATTGGGCTCGATAAATAAGTGAGTATGCAATGCCATCAGACGTTGATTAATCGCACGAGCCTGCTCAAACTGGCCTTCTGCCATCAACTGGCATACATCCGCCATTTCACGCGCGGCCACATTCGCGGTGACCGAAATCACGCCCTGACCACCGAGCTGCATAAAATCGACTGCCGTGGCATCATCGCCACTGAGCAAAATAAAATCTTCCGCAACCAGGGCTTTGATCTGATGCACCCGGCTTAAATTGCCTGTCGCTTCCTTAATACCAATAATATTTTTCACCTTTGACAAACGGCCAACGGTCTCCGGTAACATATCACACCCGGTACGCGTGGGCACGTTATATAAAATTTGCGGTAGCCCGCTGTTCTCAGCGATAGTCTTAAAGTGCTGGAATAAACCTTCCTGGGTCGGACGGTTGTAATACGGTGTCACGGTCAGGCAACCAACAACACCGCTATTTTCAAAGCGTTGAGTCAGACTGATGGCTTCAGTCGTCGCATTAGCCCCCGTACCGGCGATAACCGGGATCCGGCCGTCAGCCAGTTCCAGGGTCATCATCACGACATCACCATGTTCTTCATGGCTCAGTGTCGCTGATTCTCCGGTCGTTCCTACCGAAACAATTGCCGATGTGCCGCTGGCGACATGGTAATCAATCAGTTTTTTCAGGTCTGACCGACAAACTTTTCCCTTGTCATCCATCGGCGTAATAAGCGCTACAATACTTCCCGTGAACATGAGCCATCCTCAGAACAGAAGAGCAATAAGTTTATCAATGTTACGTTTGGTCGCGTGATAAAAGCAAGCGACCTGACCACGTTGACGAATATTGTATCCTGGTTTTTTTTATGCTTTGCTGATGTTATCTCACCTTTTCAAAGGAAGAGCAGGTTTGAGCATCTCATTACCCTACGTGCGGATTATCACCACCTCAGACATTGATCGTCCTGCCATCATCAACAGCATGGCGCATCGCCGTTATAGTGAAAGCGGCCGGGCGATGCGTTTATCCTGTTGCTTTCAGGTTTATTGCGTGCCATTACCTTCTTCATCATGCGACGATAAATGCAAAGAATATTGAACAAACGCTCAACATTATATGTACAGAATTGAACGTACAAGGCAGTATTAATATCATTAATTATTCTCAACAAAGATGGAGCTCGAATAATGAATCCACTGCAAGTCGGTGACATGGCACCGACATTTAGCTTACCGGATCAGGATGGTGAGGAAGTTAATTTAAGCGATTTCCAGGGTCAGCGTGTTCTGATCTATTTTTATCCAAAGGCAATGACGCCTGGCTGTACTGCTCAGGCTTGCGGTCTGCGCGATAATATGGATCAGTTAAAGAAAGCGGGTATCGAAGTACTGGGGATCAGCACCGATAAACCGGAAAAACTTTCTCGTTTTGCTGAAAAAGAACTGCTGAACTTTACCTTGCTGTCTGATGAAAACCATCAGGTGTGCGAGCAATTTGGCATCTGGGGAGAAAAAACGTTTATGGGTAAAACCTACGACGGTATTCATCGCGTCAGTTTTCTGATCGATGCCAGCGGCAGAATCGAACATGTGTTTGACGACTTTAAAACCAGCAATCATCACGAAATCGTTCTTAACTGGCTGAAAGAAAACGGCTAATCCCTGTCATGAGCCTGGGCTTACCAGGCTCTTAAACGCTGTTATGCGCTCCTGTCGGGTTAATTACCGGGTTTCTCAGGCTTGATATCAACAGCGGCGTTATCTGGCCAGGCGTGGATCACCGCTTTGAATAGCGTCGCCAGCGGGATCGCAAAGAAAACGCCCCAGAATCCCCACAGGCCACCAAAAATAATCACTGACAGGATAATCACCAGCGGGTGTAAATTAACCGCTTCCGAGAACAGTATCGGAACCAAAAGATTGCCATCTAACCCCTGAATAATCAGGTATACCGCTAAAAAGCTCCAGAACTCTGTACCGCTACCAAACTGGAACAACGCAACCGCGACAACCGGGATCGTCACGACAAAAGCCCCAATGTAGGGGATCAGTACCGATACGCCCACCAGCACCGCCAGCAGTAATGAATAGTTAAGATTAAAGAAGATAAAACCAATCCATGTCGCAACGCCGACCACAACCATCTCCAGCGCTTTACCACGAATATAGTTCGTAATTTGCTGGTTCATCTCCTGCCATACCTGCCCGGCCAGCCCGCGATTACGGGGAAGTACCCGGCGCAGGGCATTGAGCATCTGTTCTTTATCTTTCAGCAAAAAAAAGACCATTAATGGCACCAGGATCAGATAGACCGCCAGCGTTAATAGCCCCACCAGAGAAGCCAGGGAGTATTGCACCACGGAATCACCGACGTTCAATATGCGATTGCGCATATTTTCCGACATCGCATCAATAATACCGGCGTCCATCAGAGCCGGATAACGGCGTGGCAATGTTGCAGCAAAATCAGAGAGCTTATTGAGCATCCCTGGCATATCACGAATCAGATACATGCCCTGCTGCCAGGCGACAGGTATCACCACCAGCGCCATCAATAACAGAATGCCGACAAACAGAATAAGAATCACCACCGTCGCCCAGGTTCTTGAAAGTCCTGTATATTGCAGCCGGACAGTTGGCCATTCCAGCAAATAGGCCAGCACAATGGCGACCAGTAAAGGCGCCAGCAGGTGACTAAAAAAGAAAATGATACCGAAACCCGCCAGCAGGATCACCAGCAGTGCTATGGCATCCGGATTACTGAACCAGCGGCGATACCACTGAACTAACATCTCAAGCATAAATTCGATCCTGAAAAAGGGTGAGACAAATTGAGGGAATTGTAGCGAAATGTGAATCAAAAGACTGTGCTTTTATTATCCACTGACTAACCTCACCGATTCGCATTGAATATCCTGTTTTCAATCACCGTATTGCCCGTTAAACTGATATAACACAGGATGAGGGTATGCCTGCTCTTCTGGCGACGAAATTCTCCCTCACCATACAGGATTGAGGTTATGTTCTGGCAGTTAAAGAAAACACTGATGGTCACCGTCCTCACTGCGCTAACCCTCGGCGGTAGCGGGCCTGCTCTGGCGAACATGAGTGACACTTTACCTGATATGGGAACGACAGCGGAAAGCACACTCTCTGTTGGCCAGGAAATACAGATGGGTGATTACTATGTGCGTCAGCTTCGCAGTAGTGCGCCATTAATCAATGATCCTCTCCTGATCCAGTATATTAATACCCTCGGTATGCGTCTGGTCGCCAGTGCCAGTGCGGTACGCACACCGTTTCATTTTTATCTGGTTAATAATGATCAGCTTAACGCTTTTGCTTTTTTTGGCGGTAACGTGGTGCTGCACTCCGCACTTTTCCGTTATACCGATAACGAAAGTGAACTGGCCTCGGTGATGGCACACGAAATCTCCCATGTCACACAACGTCATCTGGCACGCGCGATGGAAGACCAGAAGCGCAACGCGCCACTGACCTGGGCCGGGGCGCTGGGCTCGATGTTGCTCGCGATGGCTAATCCACAAGCAGGAATGGCGGCGCTCACTGGAACCCTGGCGGGAAGCCAGCAGGGGCTTATCAGTTTTACCCGTCAGAATGAAGAAGAAGCTGATCGTATTGGCATTCATCTACTGCAGCGTTCAGGGTTTGATCCACAGGCTATGCCATCTTTTATGGGGAGATTACTCGATCAGACGCGCTATTCCAGTCGGCCACCGGAAATGTTACTCACCCACCCCTTACCCGAGAGCCGTCTGGCCGATACCCGCAATCGTGCTAATCAGATGCCCCCGGTGATTGTCCAGTCCACGGCCGATTTTTATCTGGCAAAAGCCAGAACCCTGAGCATGTATCAGTCGGGCGACAACAAACTCAGTGAGGATATATTTATCACATGGGCGAAAGGGAATATTCGCCAGCAACATGCTGCCACTTACGGACGCGCATTGCTGGCACTGGGCAAGAATAACTTTGCGCTGGCGTATACGACACTGCAGCCATTGCTCAACGCCGAACCGCAGAATCCCTGGTATCTTGACCTGGCGACCGATATCGATCTGGGACAAAACAGAGCCGCCGATGCCATTAACCGGCTAAAAAACGCCCATGAAATCCGCAATAATCCAGTTCTGCAACTGAATCTCGCCAATGCTTATCTGCAAAATAGCCAGCCTGATGAAGCGGAAAAGATCCTCAATCGTTATACCTTTAATCATCCTGAAGATATTAACGGCTGGGATCTCCTGACCCAGGCAGAAGCCGCGCTGGGTCATCGCGATCAGGAGCTGGCGGCACGCGCAGAAAGCGTGGCGCTGACCGGACAACTGGATCAGGCGATTAAATTTCTGAGTAGCGCCAGCGCGCAAGTGACGCTCGGTAGTTTGCAACAGGCACGTTACGACGCGCGTATCGATCAGCTGCGCCAGCTGCAGGAACGTTTCCGTCCCTATCAAAAAATGTAAGGAAAGTGAATGCCGGATTTGATTAAGATTTACCATAACCCACGCTGTAGCAAAAGCCGCGAGACATTAAGCCTGTTGCAGCAGCACGGCATAACACCTGAAGAGGTGTACTATCTGGATAACCCGCCAGATGCCGTAACATTGCGACAATTACTGTCGCTGCTCGGTATGTCCAGCGCCCGTGAACTGATGCGCCAGAAAGAGGCGCTTTATCAGTCACTGGATCTCGCTAACCCACAACTTAGCGAAGAAGAACTGATTCAGGCACTGGTCAGCTATCCGCAATTGATGGAACGGCCAATCGTCGTTTGCCAGCATCAGGCACGCATCGGCCGCCCACCGGAGAGGGTGCTGGAGATCATTACAGCCGGAGTGTCTCTTTGACAAACGGAATAGTCAGTTTTCGTTGTGCGGTAATAGAAGCACGATCGAGTTGATCGAGTGCGATAAAAAGTGAACGCATTTCCCGGTCTAAACGTTTCAGCAGGAAACGGCAGACATCTTCCGGGATCTCAAAACCACGCAGACGCGCCCGTAACTGTAGCGTCTGCAATTTATCTTCATCCGATAATGGTTGCAGTTTGTAAATCTGTCCCCAGTCAAGACGGGAGGCGAGATCCGCCAGTCCAAGATTCAGTTGTCGTGGCGGGCAGTCACCGGTGATCAGCAGACGGGTTTTACCTGCTTCGAGGATGCGATTATACAGATTGAAAATCGCCATTTCCCACAGCTCATCTCCCGCCACACAGGCAATATTATCGATACAAACCAGCGCCAGTTGTTCCATTCCATCCAGCACTTCCGGTACAAACCAGGCGCGTTTATCCAGCGGAACATAGCCGACTGCCTCACCACGCTGAGAAAGCTCTGCACAGGCGGCATGTAACAGGTGGCTACGCCCTGCGCCAGGGCGTGACCAGATATAGATATAACCGCTATGTTCCTGGCGCAGCACGGTCTGTAAGGCGGCAAGAAGAGAGGTGTTACTTCCCGGCCAAAAACTGGCAAACGTTTCGTCATCGGGAAGATACAGTGGTAAAGAGAGCTGTGCCGATGCGTTCAGATAAACCTCATCACAGGCTGATAAAAAAACGGGGTCAGTTTAGCATGAACTGCGAACAGAGAGAACCAGACGCCCGTCGGTATCATGATGGATGATCTTCCGTCGCATCAGCTATCGGTTGTTCCGGACGTAGCAGATCGATTAATCTGAAAATGAGGCTTAGCGCCACCCCGACAAGCGTCGCCAGCGCCATCCCTTTCAGTTCTACCGCGCCGATATTCACTTTCGCACCACTGACACCAATAATCAGAATGATCGCGGTCAGGATCAAATTTTGTGCTTTGTTATAATCGACTTTCGATTCGATCAGCACACGAATGCCTGAGGTGCCAATCACACCATACAGCAGCAGTGAGACCCCGCCCATCACTGGCACAGGAATCGCCTGGATCGCCGCCGCCAGCTTACCAATACAGGAGAGCAGAATAGCCAAAATCGCCGCCCCGCCGATAACCCAGGTGCTGTAAACCCGGGTTATCGCCATAACGCCAATATTCTCGCCATAAGTGGTATTCGGTGTCGAACCAAAAAAACCAGAAATGATAGTCGATAAGCCATTGGCAAACATCGAACGATGTAAACCCGGATCGCGCAGAAGATCCTTTTTGACAATATTCGCCGTTACCACCAGATGACCGATATGTTCGGCAATCACCACCAGGGCGGCGGGCAGCACGGTCAAAATAGCAAACCATTCAAAACGCGGGGTATAGAACGTCGGCAGAGAAAACCAGGGCGCTTTTACAATCGGGGTGATATCCACAATACCCATCCCAAAGGCGAGCGCATAACCGGCCAGCACACCAATAAGAATCGGGATAATCGCCAGAAAGCCACGAAACAGCACTGATCCTAATATCGTCACCGCCAGGGTCGCCATCGAAATAATGATCGTTTTACTCTCAGGCGCGTGTCCGTCGGCAGGCAGAAGACCGGCCATATTGGCGGCGACACCAGCCAGTTCGAGGCCAATAACCGCAACAATCGCGCCCATTGCTGCAGGTGGAAACATCACATTCAGCCAGCCAATACCTGCTTTTTTGACGATCAACGAGACCAGACAAAACAGTACCCCACAGGCAATAAATCCGCCCAGCGCCACGTCATAGCCTTGTGGTAACAGCAATAAGACCGGAGAGATAAAAGCAAAGCTCGATCCCAGATAGGCCGGGATCTTGCCCTGACAAATAAACAGATACAGTAAGGTTCCCAGACCGTTAAACAACAGAACGGTCGCCGGATCAATATGAAACAGAATGGGGACTAAAACGGTTGCACCGAACATCGCAAACAGATGTTGTAAGCTCAGAGCAATCGTTTGTAGAAAGGGGGGTTTTTCATTCACTCCAATGGCGCGACGCGTCATAGTCTGATCCTCTGCGGGTCGTTGATTTATTACACTCGTGGATGCGATTGGCCGGTTAATCGTTATCGATAACGCCACAGCCAACCGACGGAAAATAGTCAGTGAGTTATGTTCTTTTTCGCCCTGTGAAAGGGGAAAAACAGACCGTCCGCATCCTTACCAGCCATCTGTGTCTGTATTTTACGCAAAAAAAACCGACTTTCGTGAAAGTCGGTTTTGCAGGTTCATTTCATTACTTAGTACCAAAAATCTTATCACCGGCATCGCCAAGTCCTGGGATGATGTAGCCCTGCTCATTTAGCCCCTGGTCAATCGCCGCAGTATACAGTTCGACATCCGGATGTGCCTGTTCCAGCGCAGCAATACCTTCCGGAGCCGCCACTAATACCAGCACTTTAATGCTGGAACAACCGGCGTTTTTCAGCAGATCAATGGTCGCGATCATCGATCCGCCGGTTGCCAGCATCGGATCAACCACCAGTGCCATCCGCTCCTCAATATTGGAGGCGAGCTTCTGGAAATAGGGAACCGGCGCTAAGGTCTCTTCGTTACGATAGATTCCCACGACGCTGATACGCGCACTGGGAACATGCTCCAGCACGCCATCCATCATGCCCAGCCCGGCACGCAGAATCGGCACCACCGTAATTTTCTTACCTTTTATTCGTTCGATCTCTACCGGGCCATTCCAGCCTTCAATGACCGCTTTTTCTGTTTCCAGATCGGCTGTCGCTTCATAGGTCAGTAAGCTGCCCACCTCGGAGGCGAGTTCCCGGAAGCGTTTAGTGCTGATATCAAACTCACGCATCAACCCCAGCTTGTGTTTGACAAGAGGGTGTTTCACTTCCACGATTTTCATACTCTTTCTCCTCATAACGGGCGGCCACAAAAAAATCGCCGGATTATACCTCTTTTTCACATTTATACCATAGCGAATACTTTGCTTGTGAGCGTTACTGGCTAAAAAAATAGCTGTATTTTCATATTGATAAAGAATATCTGCGCCATAATCTCTTCGTTTTCTGTTATTCCGGTAGCAGGCGGAGCATGGCAGCAAATCCGTCTCGCAAACGTTTGCCTTCCCTGTTAGAATGACGTCCACTGTTCTTGCCAGCGCCAATACAGGAAGCTTCCGCGTGACAAATCCCACCTCTCTTAGCTACAAAGACGCCGGTGTCGATATCGATGCTGGTAACGCGCTCGTTGAACGGATTAAGAGCGTGGTAAAACCCACCCGACGCCCTGAAGTCATGGGCGGTCTGGGCGGATTCGGTGCGTTATGTGCGATACCACAAAAATACCAGCAACCGATCCTGGTCTCCGGCACCGATGGCGTCGGCACCAAGTTACGTCTGGCGATAGATTTGCAATGCCATCACACTATCGGTATTGATCTGGTCGCAATGTGCGTTAACGATCTGGTTGTCCAGGGAGCGGAACCCCTGTTTTTCCTTGATTATTACGCCACCGGAAAACTGGATGTCGATATCGCGGCCAGTGTCATCAGCGGGATTGCTGCCGGTTGCCAGCAAGCGGGCTGTGCGCTGGTGGGCGGCGAAACCGCAGAAATGCCAGGCATGTATCATGGCGGCGATTATGACCTCGCCGGTTTTTGTGTCGGTGTGGTCGAAAAATCAGCCATCATTGATGGCAGCAAAGTGATGGCTGGTGATGCGCTGATCGCCCTGGCCTCCAGCGGCCCACATGCTAATGGCTACTCTCTGGTGCGAAAAATTATCGCTGTCAGTGACAGCGATCCCCGACAGGTCGAGCTCAGCGGTCAATCACTGGCTGATCACCTGCTGACCCCCACCCGTATCTATGTGAAATCGATACTCGATCTGATTGCTCATGTTGATGTACACGCCATCGCGCATCTGACTGGCGGTGGCTTCGTGGAAAATATTCCCCGCGTTCTACCGGACAACTGCCAGGCGATTATCGATACCAGCTCATGGCAGTGGCCGGAAGTATTTCACTGGCTGCAAGAAAATGGCCACGTCAGCCTTGATGAAATGTATCGCACCTTTAATTGTGGTGTCGGTATGATTATCGCGCTTCCTGCCTGTGCAGTGCCTGATGCGCTCTCTTTACTGAAAGCCCAGGGGGAAACGGCATGGCAAATCGGCGTTATCCGCGCGACTGATGGCCCGGCGTCGGTGGTAATGGCATAGGTTGTTATCACGCACCGTACTCATCTGGCGCTGATCCCCTCTCTCCGCCGCTGTCCGGCCCGGTAAAAAAGAGTTTTACTAAGAGCCTGGCTCACCAGGCGTTATTGGCGCAGCCAGTCTGGACACGGACAGCGCGGAGAAACCGCAACGTACACGGAGTACGTGAGGATTTCGAGCACTGCCCAGGGCCAGAATGGCAAGTAAAATAGCCTGATGGGCCAGGCTCTAAACCGGACAGCGTTGGACATTTCACTATAAAGCTCGCCATAATAAAAACGCAACATTAGCCAACCGGAGTATGAGCTGTAATGGGCCAGGAAAAGCTGTATATCGAAAAAGAACTCAGTTGGTTGTCCTTTAATGAACGTGTTCTTCAGGAAGCCGCAGATAAAAGTAATCCACTGATTGAACGTATGCGTTTTCTGGGCATTTACTCTAACAACCTTGATGAGTTTTACAAAGTGCGCTTCGCCGAACTTAAGCGCCGTATCATTATCAGTGAAGAACAGGGAAATACGCTCCACGCTCACCACTTGCTGGGAAAAATTCAGACACGTGTTCTTAAAGCCGACCAGCAATTTGACAGCCTGTATAATGAACTGCTGCTGGAGATGGCGCGTAAACAGATCTTTCTGGTTAACGAACGTCAGCTTTCGGTCAATCAACAGGCCTGGTTACGCGATTACTTCCGCCAGCATCTGCGTAAGCACATCATCCCGATTATGATTAATCAGGATACCGATCTGATCCAGTTTCTGAAAGATGACTACACTTATCTGGCTGTCGAGATTATCCGTGGTGACAGCGTTAACTATGCTTTACTGGAAATCCCGGCCGATAAAGTGCCGCGTTTTATTAATCTGCCGCCAGAAGCGCCACGAAGAATAAAACCGATGATTTTACTGGACAATATATTACGTTATTGTCTCGATGATATTTTTAAGGGTTTCTTCGATTTTGATACCCTCAATGCCTATTCGATGAAGATGACACGTGATGCCGAATATGACCTGGTTCACGAGATGGAATCGAGCCTGATGGAGCTGATGTCCTCCAGCCTTAAACAGCGCCTGACCGCAGAACCGGTACGTTTTGTCTATCAACGTGATATGCCCCATGCGATGGTGGAAATGCTGCGCGATAAATTCGCCATTTCACACTATGACTCGATGTTGCCCGGCAGCCGCTATCATAATTTTAAAGATTTTATCAATTTCCCTAATGTCGGTAAGGCTAACCTGGTCAACAAACCCCAGCCATGTCTGCGTCATGTCTGGTTTGATAAATTTCGTAATGGCTTTGATACTATCCGTGAACGCGATGTCTTGCTCTATTATCCCTATCATACCTTTGAGCATGTGCTGGAGTTACTGCGGCAGTCCTCATTTGACCCCAGCGTACTGGCAATCAAAATCAATATTTACCGGGTAGCCAAAGATTCACGGATCATCGACTCGGTTATTCATGCCGCCCATAATGGCAAAAAAGTGACGGTGGTCGTTGAGCTACAGGCGCGTTTTGACGAAGAGGCCAATATTCGCTGGGCCAAACGGCTGACCGAAGCGGGGGTTCACGTTATCTTCTCCGCACCCGGGCTGAAAATTCACGCCAAGTTGTTCCTGATATCGCGCCGGGAGGGAAACAGAGTTATCCGTTACGCCCATATTGGCACTGGGAACTTTAATGAAAAAACCGCCCGCCTGTATACCGACTATTCATTGCTCACCGCAGATGCCCGCATCACCAATGAAGTACGTAGGGTCTTTAATTTTATTGAAAATCCTTACCGCCCGGTCAGTTTCAACTATCTGCTGGTGTCGCCACAAAATTCACGTCATCTGTTATATGACATGATCGATCAGGAAATAGATAATGCCCGCAATGGACGCCCCGCAGGCATTACCCTGAAGCTCAATAATCTGGTGGATGAGGGGCTGGTCGATCGCCTGTATGCCGCCTCCGGTGCCGGGGTGCCGATCAATCTGTTAGTTCGTGGCATGTGTTCGCTGATCCCAGGGCTCCCCGGGATCAGCGAAAATATTCGTGCTATCAGTATTGTTGATCGTTTTCTTGAGCATGATCGGGTCTATGTTTTCGAAAATGGCGGCGATAAAAAAGTCTGGCTCTCTTCCGCCGACTGGATGACGCGCAATATCGATTATCGCATTGAAGTGGCCGTCCCCCTGCTGGACCCTGATCTAAAACAACGTGTACTGAATATCCTTGCGATTTTGTTCAGTGATACGGTGAAAGCACGCTATCTTGATAAAGAACTGAGTAATCGCTATGTGCCACGCGGTAATCGCCGTAAGGTGCGCGCACAACCGGCGATATACCATTATCTCCAATCGCTTGAAAAACCTGATTAGCGCCTATGCCAGTAAATCACGAAATGAGTTGCCCACAAGAGTTCGCAGCGGTCGATCTGGGATCAAACAGCTTCCATATGGTTATCGCTCGCGTTGTTGACGGTACTCTACAAATTATCAGCCGACTCAAACAACGTGTTCATCTCGCTGATGGGCTTGACGACCACGGACGGCTCAGTGAGGAGGCGATCAGCCGGGGATTAAACTGTTTATCGCTGTTTGCAGAGCGGTTACGGGGATTTCCTCCCTCGCGTGTCCGTATTGTCGGGACACATACTTTACGTCAGGCAACCAATGCTGAGGAGTTTCTCCATCGGGCGAAAAAAGTGCTCCCCTACCCCATCGAGATAATCTCCGGCAACGAAGAGGCGCGTCTGATTTTTATGGGGGTCGCCCATACTCAGCCCGGCGGCGGACGTAAGCTGGTGATCGATATCGGCGGCGGCTCAACCGAACTGATTATTGGCGAAAATTTCCAGCCATTACTGGTTGAAAGCCGGCGTATGGGCTGCGTGAGTTTTTCTCAGACCTATTTTGCTGACGGTATTATCAGTAAAGATAACTTTCAGCATGCTCGGCTGGCGGCGATCCAGCAACTGGAAACCCTGGCCTCCCCGTTTCGTGCCCTCGGCTGGGATGTGGCAATGGGAGCATCCGGAACGATCAAAGCGGTTCATGAAGTGTTAATCGCAAGCGGCAAAAAAGAGGGGGTGATCACCCCTGAACGTCTTGAGAAGCTGGTGGCGGAACTGCTGAAATTTAAACACAGGGATAAACTCAGGCTACCGGGTTTGTCAGAAGATCGCAAAATGGTCTTTGCACCCGGGCTGGCTATCCTGTGCGGTGTTTTCGATGCGCTGAAAATTAAAGCGTTATTGCTCTCTGATGGCGCTTTGCGCGAAGGGGTACTGTATGAAATGGAGGGGCGTTTTCGCCATCAGGATATTCGTAGCCGTACTGCGCAAAGTCTGTCGCGGCAATACAATATTGATACTCAGCAAGCATCCCGGGTTCTGGAAACGACAATGCAGCTATTCGCACAATGGCAGGCGCAAAACCCGCGACTGGCTGATCCTTGTCTGACAGCGTTACTGAAATGGGCAGCGATGTTGTATGAAATCGGACTCGGTATTAACCACAGTGGCATACATCGTCATTCCGCCTATATTTTGCAACACAGTGATCTCCCAGGCTTTGATCAGGAACAACAAATGATGATAGCGACCCTGGTTCGTTATCATCGTAAATCGATCCATCCGGATGAGCTTCCCCGCTTCACTCTTTTTAAGAAAAAGCAGTTCTTGCCGCTGATTAAACTCCTGCGTCTCGGCGTGCTACTGAATAATCAGCGTCAGGCAACCCTTCTGCCACCTGAACTGATATTAAATACTGACGACAACCACTGGACTCTGATCTTTCCCCATGACTGGTTTCATCAGAATGTACTGATACGCCTCGACCTGGAAAAAGAACAAAAGTACTGGCACGATGTCGCTGACTGGAAACTGGAGATTAGCGAAGCAAAACCCGATAACTGCGGCTAACACCGTGCCAGATGCGTCTCATCCGGCATTATGATGGAGATGATGTTCTGCCTCCGTGACCAGTGATGCGAGCGGCACTGGTTCACCAATATCATATCCCTGAAGATAATCGATCCCCAGGGCCAGCACCGCCTTGCGGATGTCGGGGGTTTCCACATACTCCGCCACCAGCTGCATCTTTTTCATCCGTGCCAGATTGCAAATAGATGCCACGACCTGGTAATCGAGGCTACTGGTCATCAGGTTACGAATAAAGCTACCGTCAATCTTTAGCAGATCGGCGTTCAGATTCTTGAGGCTGACGTAGCTGGCATAACCGGTGCCAAAGTCATCAATCGCCACCCGACATCCCAGCATTTGTAAATGTGCCAGCGTTTGTCGCGCCTGCTGCGGATTACGCAGGGCGTGATTTTCTGTTAATTCAAAGATTAACTGCCACGGTTCAATATGATACTGCGCCAGTAATCGCGATACTTCATCAGGGAAGTGACTACGACTGACCGAAACCGGAGACAGGTTAACCGCCAGCCGTAATCCCGGTAACGTTTTGCGATGCTGATCCATAAAGGAAAGGGTATGTTCCAGCACCCATATATCAATCTGCGAAACAAGGCCAAACTCATGCGCCACTGGCAAAAAATCGGCGGGTGACACGAGCTTGCCGTTATCATCCACCATTCTCAACAACACTTCATGGTAATTATCGCCACGGATTCCCATAATCGGTTGTGCCATCAGGTAAAACTGGTTTTGTTCCAGCGCCTGCTGGATCTGATGCATCCGCGCTACTTTATCTTTTAAGCAATACTGTCCCTGAGTCACGCCACTAAATGACATATTCTCTGGCTGGTCACTGGTCAACGACATATCGGCAACATTATTCAGCTCTCCCAGTAACAGATGAAGATGCTGAACCGGTGAACGCACATTGCAGTAACTTATCCCAACTCTTGGCTGTAACGGTATCCCATCCCAGATAAAACGAAAATGACGGACGCGCTGATCGAGTTCAGCAATACGTGTCAGATGATCGCCACTGTTGAGGCGGATCACCAGATCATGCCCGGAAAGATCATAGACATCTTCATTGGGCTGAAGTAACTCACCCAGATGTTCGGCCAGCTTTTGCTTATACTGAATACGCAACAGAACCCCATAATAACGCCCTAACAGCTCGAGTTCCGGAATGCATAAAAAACAGATCACTGACCAGACGGAGTTATCCAACGCCCGGCTCAATGCCCGGATATTCGGCATATGAACCACTGGATCGAGAAATGCCATGCGCTGTATCCGCGAATGAATCAGGCGTTGCCGGGTGGCCAGCATTGCCATATACACGACAATGAAAGATGACAACAGATAAGATGATGAAGTGACCGCCAGTTGATTTTGATAGTTAAGCGAAACGGGCAAATAACGATCATGAAAATGAATAATCAGAATCAACACCGGTATCCAGATAACAGCGATCAGACGATAACCAAAACGCATGCCACCCCACAACATCACCGGTGTCAGTAATGATAAGGTATAGCTGGTACTGAAAATCGTACTACTGCTATTCAATGGAATAAATAATAGCAACAGTAAGATGACGAGTAATAATGACCACAGAATAAACTCTGCCCGGTTAACTTTAGGATCGACCTGTAAGCGTGCCTGATATATAAAGCGGCGAAAATATAATGGGTTGCGGATGATCCGAATAAAAAAATAGCACAAGGGTACCCCGGTTAAACAACCGACCATCAGTGCCTGGAAGGTAATCAACGATCGCAAATTAAACGGATCGCTCCCGACCAGCTCAGCGGCTAAAACAGGCAGTTGCAGTTTTCCGGTCAGCTGAGAAAAGACCACAAATATCGCTGAGGGTAACAACATCAGCCACAGCAACCGATGTGGTATCAGGTCGATATTACCGTGTGGTGCCTGCCGTCTGCGGGGAGAAAAAATATGGTAGCCCGCCCAGCACAATACTGACGGGATCAGAAATTGACAAACGAGCCCCACCGACTCGACTATCGGCAGATCATAGGTAAAGGTCACGATCAGACCAATAATAAGCCCCGGTAAGGCTACCCAGTTAAAAAAGAGCATCAGGCTTAGTACCAGCGCCAGAGGCAAACAGTAAAGCGCGACTTCATTACCATTCAGTGTTGCGTACGCATTGACCTGGTTCGCCAGTGGCAGTAACAGTGTCGGGAGTATGAGTGGCAATGCCCACCATTTATCACGATATTGTTGATAAAATTTCATTATGTCCCCTGGCACTCCGTGGATAACTCACTATTCTGTCAACCCGGTTTCAACAGGTATACGATTTCATCGCTTTTAATACCTGTCATGGCCGATATTGCGCGGCCTCCATGAGGCGTGAAGATTTTAGTTATCAATAATGGTACAACTCTGATTTTACTAAAAAAAATTTTTTATTCTGGAAAATCAAAGCCATTTTTACACCAGATTGCAGAAAATAAAAAAAACAGAGATACGATGACCGTTCTATATAAATAACAATACAATTTATTTCAACAATAATTTTTAGCGAAAAAATAATCATCATAATGATAATGACAAGCGGGAGTATAATCACACCCGGTGGCGGATAACAGCAACAGCCATAATCGTGCTGGTTTTTAGTGCTGATCACTGCGCTGTGGAATCAGCGAAACTGCCCACTTACCGGCTATCGACTATCACGGTAAAACCGGTGTATGTTGACTTTGAGGTAATAACTTGCACTACGCAATGATCGTGATCGTCATAGTGTAAGACAACTGCCATTTTGCCAGCGTCGCAACGTTATGCTCAGGGGAAATGTGTTTCATTGGTCACTCTACAGTCCTCAGACTGATTTTTCACAAGGGGTGACAACTATCACTGACAGTGAGGGATTTCATGGTAATCGCTATTTGTCGCCATAGTGATAACGGGCTGCGTAAATGATGATTTCTCCGTTCTGAATTGAGTAAACCAACCGATGGCTCTGATCGATTCGGCGAAAATAGAGCGCCGGATCTTTGTGATGGCGCAGCCGCTCAGGTTTTCCCATACCGGTTAGCGGGTCACTCTCGATGCTGTGAAGTAATTGTCTGATACGTTCGAATTTTTTCTTGTCAGTACCACGCCAGTAGTTAATATCTTCAGCACTATTCTTTGTGAACTTAATATTCCACTTCGACAAATTCGCCACGCTCCGCTTGTTTCATGGACTCATTTATATGGGTCGCATTTGCAGGATTACTAAACAGATAAACTGTTTCCATAAGCGCCTCATACTCTTCGGCATCGATCATGACAACATCAGGCGCGTCACGGCGCATGATTCGAATTGGCTCTGCATCATCTGTAACACGTTTCATGGTATCGGAAAAGTGCTTACGAGCGTCGGTAAAAGTGATTACATACATCTTAGAACTCCTCTCAATCAGGCTTTAGCATATATATGTACATCATTAAGTACAAGTATGCTTTTTACTATAACATTTGTACGCATACCAGTAACTCTCAGGATAACTGTCCCCCTGATTAACTTATAATCTGGCTCATCAGGTGATTTTACTTGTCGATTTGGCCCGAGATCCTCATGTACTACCTGTACGTTGTGGGTTCTCCACGCTGTCCGTACCCAAACTGGCTGCGTCAATAACGCTTGGCAGGATAGGCTCTTAAGCTGTAAATATAGCCATCAGAAATTTTCCGATATACAGAAATAAAAAACCCGCTGTTATTAACAGCGGGTTTTTTTATCGTCGTTGCCTTAATTAACCGCAGGCTGCCGGTCAATCACTCCCACTCAATCGTCGCGGGGGGTTTACCGCTGATATCGTAGACCACACGCGAAATGCCATTGACCTCGTTGATAATCCGGTTAGAAACCCGGCCAAGAAAATCATACGGCAGATGTGCCCAGTGCGCGGTCATAAAGTCGATCGTTTCGACGGCACGTAATGCAATAACCCAGTCGAATTTACGTCCGTCACCCATCACACCCACCGAACGCACCGGCAGGAAGACAGCAAACGCCTGGCTGACTTTATGATATAAATCAGCTTTATGCAGTTCTTCGATAAAGATCGCGTCCGCACGGCGCAATAAATCACAGTACGCTTTTTTCACTTCACCCAGCACACGCACGCCCAGACCGGGGCCCGGGAAAGGATGGCGATAGAGCATGTCATAAGGCAGCCCCAGCTCGAGGCCAATTTTACGCACCTCATCCTTGAACAGCTCTTTGAGCGGCTCGACCAGCCCCAGCTTCATCTCTTTCGGCAGACCACCGACATTATGGTGAGATTTTATCACATGCGCTTTACCGGTAGCGGATGCGGCGGATTCGATGATATCAGGATAGATAGTCCCCTGCGCCAGCCACTTGACATCGTCGTGCTTCATCGCCTGTTCATCAAACAGCTCAACAAAGACACGTCCGATAATTTTACGTTTGGCCTCCGGATCACTCTCACCGGCCAGTGCGCCCAGAAAACGATCTTCTGCTGCCAGATGCACAATATTGAGGCCGAAATGTTCACCGAACATTTCCATAACCTGGCTGGCTTCATTCAGTCGCAGCAAGCCATTATCGACAAAAACGCAGGTCAGATTGTTGCCAATAGCGCGATGCAGCAACATCGCGGTGACAGAAGAGTCCACACCGCCCGACAGTCCGAGGATCACTTTGTCATTACCTACCTGCTGACGAATACGGATAATGGTATCGTCGATGATTCTGGCGGCGGTCCACAGCGCTTCACACTGGCAGATATCGCGCACAAACCGCTCCAGAATCCGTAGCCCCTGGCGGGTATGGGTGACCTCCGGATGGAACTGCACACCATAAAAGCGTTTATCTTCGTCAGCCATAATCGCGAACGGACAGGTTTCGGTACTGGCGACGGTAACAAACCCTGGCGGGATCGCCGTCACTTTATCACCGTGACTCATCCAGACATCCAGTAATGCCTTGCCGTCGGCATTCAGTGAATCTTCAATACCGTCGACTAACGCGCTATCGGTTTGTACTGTAACCTGGGCATAGCCAAATTCACGCTCAGTAGAAGAGACAACATCACCGCCCAGCTGGACGGCCATCGTTTGCATCCCATAACAGATACCCAATACCGGGACACCCGCTTCGAAAACATACTGCGGCGCACGCGGGCTGTTCTGTTCGGTGGTACTTTCCGGGCCACCAGAGAGAATAATGCCATTGGGGTTGAAGGCGCGAATTTGTTCTGCCGTTACATCCCAGGCCCATAACTCGCAATAGACGCCAGCTTCCCGTATACGGCGTGCCACTAATTGCGTGTACTGAGAACCAAAGTCCAGAATAAGAATACGATGTTTATGAATGTTATCAGTCATTAGTGTTGATTCCACAACAGTCGCGGTTAAATAAAATCGCCTGATATTTTCATTAGGCGATTGCCATCAGGAGCCCATGCGGTAGTTTGGCGACTCTTTGGTGATCGTCACATCATGGACATGACTTTCCTGAATACCGGCACCACTGATACGCACAAATTCAGCTTTCGTTCTCAGGGTATCAATGTTACTACAGCCGGTCAGCCCCATGCAGGATCGCAGGCCGCCCATCTGCTGGTGAATAATCTCTTTCACTTTTCCTTTATAAGCCACCCGTCCTTCAATACCTTCGGGGACTAATTTGTCGGCGGCGTTATCGCTCTGGAAATAACGATCAGAGGAGCCTTTGGCCATCGCCCCCAGCGATCCCATACCGCGATAAGATTTGTAAGAGCGCCCCTGATAAAGTTCAATCTCACCGGGGGATTCTTCAGTACCGGCCAGCATTGAGCCCACCATCACTGCCGCTGCGCCCGCCGCAATCGCTTTCGCAATATCACCGGAGAAACGAATCCCACCGTCAGCGATCACCGGAATACCGGTTCCTTCCAGCGCCGCCACGGCGTCAGAGATCGCGGTAATCTGCGGAACACCAACCCCGGTCACGATCCGGGTAGTACAAATCGATCCTGGCCCGATGCCGACTTTGACGGCACTGGCGCCTGCTTCCATCAATGCACGGGCACCGGCTCCCGTCGCCACATTACCGCCAATAATCGGCAATTGTGGATACTTCGCCCGCGTTTCACGAATACGCTGCAACACCCCTTCTGAGTGACCGTGTGAGGAGTCGATAAGCAGGACATCGACCCCTGCCGCGACCAGCGCATCAATGCGCTCCTCATTGCCCGCGCCCGCCCCGACCGCAGCGCCAACCCGCAGACGTCCGTGCTCATCTTTACAGGCGTTCGGTTTACGTTCTGCTTTCTGAAAATCTTTCACCGTGATCATGCCGAGCAGATGGAAATTTGCATCGACCACCAGTGCCTTTTCAATCCGTTTTTCATGCATTCTGGCGAAGACCACTTCGCGGTTCTCCCCCTCCCGTACCGTTACCAGTCGTTCTTTTGGCGTCATATAGACGCTGACGGGCTGATTGAGGTCGGTGACGAAACGAACATCACGCCCGGTAATAATACCCACCAGCTCATTTTGTTCTGTGACCACCGGATAACCCGCAAAACCATTGCGTTCAGTCAGCGCTTTCACTTCATGCAACGTCGTGGTCGGCAGCACGGTTTGCGGCTCAGAAACCACGCCGGATTCATGTTTCTTGACCCGGAGAACCTCTTCGACCTGGCGTTCTATCGACATATTTTTATGGATAAAACCGATACCGCCTTCCTGCGCCAGTGCAATAGCCAGTCGCGCTTCAGTGACGGTATCCATCGCGGCGGACAGCATCGGGATGTTCAGACGAATATCGGCGGTTAACTGCGTACTCAGATCAGCAGTATGGGGTAAAACAGTAGAGTGAGCGGGAATAAGGAGGACATCATCAAATGTCAGCGCTTCTTTAGCGATACGTAGCATGGCAATATCTCGATCTGGGTAGATAAATATTGCCGCGGCATTATACAGAGCGTAACCGATTGCATCTACACTTTTTTATGACTAACCCTTGCGATTGTGGCTGTTCGCGTTACTATTAGCCAATTATCCGCCTGATGCAGAATGTGATCTCACTGATATGTTGCCCTCATCTTCCCCCCCTGTCCTGAGCGTCAGTCGTCTGAACCAGACCGTTCGTCAGTTACTGGAACAGGAAATAGGCCTGTTGTGGATTAGCGGCGAGATCTCCAACTTCAGCCAGCCTGCCTCTGGTCACTGGTATTTTACCCTTAAAGATGATAACGCCCAGGTGCGCTGTGCCATGTTTCGCAACAGCAATCGCCGGGTTACTTTTCGTCCGCAACATGGGCAACAGGTGCTGGTTCGCGCCAATATCACCCTGTACGAACCCCGTGGCGACTATCAAATCATCGTCGAAAGCCTGCAACCGGCCGGTGAAGGACTTCTCCAGCAAAAATATGAACAGTTAAAGGCACAACTGGCGGCAGAAGGACTTTTCGATCAACAACATAAAAAAGGTCTGCCCGCACCGGCGCATTGTGTCGGTATTATCACCTCACCCACCGGTGCTGCACTGCATGATATTCTGCAGATCCTCAAACGGCGTGATCCGGCACTGCCGGTGATTATCTATCCGACGGCAGTACAGGGTGATGATGCGCCCGCACAAATTATCCGTGCCATCGAATTAGCCAACCGACGCCAGGAGTGTGATGTGTTGATTGTGGGCCGTGGTGGTGGCTCGCTGGAAGACTTATGGAGTTTTAATGATGAGCGGGTGGCGCGGGCCATTTTTGCCAGCCATATCCCGATGGTGAGTGCTGTTGGCCATGAAACAGATATCACCATCGCCGACTTTGTCGCTGACCTGCGCGCCCCGACGCCTTCTGCTGCCGCCGAACTTGTCAGCCGTAATCAGCAGGAGTTGCAGCGACAATTACAAAGCGGGCAACAGCGCCTGGCGATGGCGATGGACTATTTTCTCGCGCAGCGTCATCAACGCTTTGACGCGCTATACCACCGGCTGCAACAGCAGCACCCGCAGTTACGCTTAGTACGTCAGCAGGCATCGCTGGAACGGCTGCGCCAGCGTCTTCGTCAGGGGATGGAGACCCGGCTCAGATATACCATTCAGCGCCAGCAACGGCTTGAGCAACGTCTGAACCTGCAAAATCCGCTATCGGCAATTCATCGTATTCAGTCATATCTTCAGCAACTGGAATATCGCCTCGCCGAAAGCATTCGTGGCCGCCTGAGTGATCAGCGAGAACAATTCAGCAATCGTGTGACTCATCTGGAAGCCGTCAGCCCGCTGGCAACCCTGGCGCGTGGCTACAGTGTCACCACCCTTGCCGAAGGTGGGGTGCTGAAACACACCCGCCAGGCAAAAGTGGGGCATCTTCTGACAACGCGGGTTAATGACGGCTGGATTGCAAGTGAAGTGAAAGAGATTACGCCGATCAAACAAACATCGCGCCAACGCTCATAAGGTCTCATCCACGGACTGCAGACAGTACTCAGCCTGTTTTTTCGACAGCAAGCCGTGCCCGTTATTGCAAAAATAATTCACCGCACCACAGGCGGCCAGCACCTCCAGCGGTTGATGGCATTCCGGGCAGCAGGGTTGTATGGCAAAGGTTTTATCACAGTGGCAACAGTGGGCCTGATGGCCGTGCGGTTGCAGGGTGGCATGACACAAAGGGCAGAACAGCTTCATGATGATTCCTGATAAAAAGATCAAACAACAGCCTGTTACTGACGAAAGCGGGAGGGAAAATGACTTTTCTCTCCCGATAAAAATCAACCCGTTGATTTGTAAAACGCTGTTTATTTCTCAGCGCGGATTATCCGCATCAGGCCGTTTTACTGCGGATCAGATAATCAAAGGCGCTTAATGCCGCTTTTGCCCCCTCACCGGTGGCGATAATAATCTGCTTGTAAGGTACGGTAGTACAGTCACCGGCGGCAAAGACACCCTTAACGCTGGTTTCGCAACGAGCATCAATGACGATCTCTCCCATCCGGTTACGTTCAACCACACCATCAAGCCAGGCGGTATTAGGCAGTAAACCAATCTGGACAAAAATCCCGGCCAGCGCGATATGGTGCTCCTCACCGCTTATCCGATCACGATACTGCAGACCGGTCACTTTCTGGCCGTCACCGATCACTTCCGTGGTCTGCGCATTGAGAATAATATCGACATTTTTCAGGCTGCGGACTTTATCCTGTAACACCTGATCGGCTTTCATTTCAGGGGCAAATTCCAGCAATGTCACATGGTCAACCACCCCGGCGAGATCAATCGCCGCCTCAACACCGGAGTTACCACCCCCGATCACAGCCACACGTTTACCTTTAAACAGCGGGCCATCACAATGAGGGCAGTAAGTTACCCCTTTGGTACGGTATTGCTCTTCACCAGGGATATTCATATTGCGCCACTTCGCACCGGTGGCAATAATAACGCTGCGCGCTTTCAGCACCGCCCCTGAAACGGTCTCAATATGATGAAGACCACCTTCCTGTTCTGCCGGGATCAGTTTCGCCGCCCGCTGGCTGTCCATCACATCGATATGATAATCACTAACGTGTGTTTTTAATGCTGCCGCCAGCTTCTGACCTTCGGTTTTCGGGATCGAAATATAGTTTTCGATATCGACGGTATCGAGGATCTGACCGCCGAAACGTTCCCCCATCAGGCCGGTACGGATGCCTTTACGGGCATCATAGATCGCGGCGGCAACGCCTGACGGCCCCGATCCGACGATTAACACGTCGTAAGCTTCACGCTTATTCAGCGCTTCAGCCACCCGTTTTTCCGCGCCGCTATCGATCTTCGCGATAATCTCTTCCAGGGTCATCCGTCCCTGAGCAAACTCTTTGCCATTCAAAAAGACGGCGGGAACCCCCATGATATTGCGCTCCGCTATCTCGTTCTGGAACGCGCCACCATCAATCGCGGTGTGCTTAATATTCGGATTCAGCACTGCCAGCAGATTCAGCGCCTGTACCACATCCGGGCAGTTATGGCAGGAGAGTGAATAATAGGTTTCAAACTCGAAATGCCCTTGCAGATCACGGATCTGTTGCAGCATCTCCGGCGATTCTTTTGGCGGGTAGCCACCTGTCCATAATAACGCCAGTACCAGCGAGGTAAATTCATGTCCCAGCGGCGAACCGGCAAAGCGCGGCCCGTGGTTAGCGCCGGGATGGGTGATCAGAAAAGAGGGTTTACGTACCGCTAAGTGGTTCTCTTCTTTCAGCGTGATTTTATCCGATAATCCGGCGATCTCGCTCAGCAATTGTTTAATTTCAGTCGATTTCGCACTGTCATCCAGTGAGGCAATCAGCTCAACCGGTTTGGTCAGTTTTTCAAGGTAAGCCTTGAGCTGGGTTTTCATATTAGTATCAAGCATCACACTTCCCTCTTATCAACACATTATCATGTAAATCAGCGCTACACGGCAGGGTAAAGACGATTTACATCATAGTGCGGGAATAAAATGGGCGCTAATGCGCCCATATCATTACGACTGTTCAGCGCTTTCGCCATAAAAAGCGGCGAAAGAGGCGATTCATCGCAGCAGGTTAAATTTTACCGACCAGGTCAAGTGATGGTGCCAGAGTAGCATCACCTTCTTTCCATTTAGCCGGGCAAACTTCACCAGGGTGAGCGGCAATGTACTGTGCAGCTTTGACTTTACGCAGCAAATCAGCGGCATCACGGCCAATACCATCCGCGGTGATTTCGATAGCCTGGATGATGCCCTGAGGATCGATAACGAAAGTGGCACGATGAGCCAGCCCTTCTTCTTCGCACATATTGTCGAAGTTACGTGTCAGGGTGCCAGTCGGGTCACCAATCATGGCATATTTGATCTTGGCGATGGTATCAGAAGTGCTGTGCCAGGCTTTATGGGTAAAGTGGGTATCGGTTGAGACAGAGTAGACATCAACACCCAGTTTCTGCAGTTCAGCATAGTGATCAGCAAGATCACCCAGTTCAGTCGGGCAGACAAACGTGAAATCAGCCGGATAGAAGAAGAAAACACTCCAGCGACCTTCGGTATCCTTCTCGGTCACTTCGATGAATTTACCATCTTTAAACGCCTGGTTTTTGAATGGCTTGATTTTGGTATTAATTAAGGACATCTGTATTTCCTCCGTCACATTTTCATTAGCTTTTAAACTAACCCATTTTATCTGGTTCAGCCAATGCATTTGCTTTATCAAATCAATAAGTGATACCTAACAAGCGCGGACATCGTCGTTGTACGCATCGGCGGTATCCTGTTTTGCTCTGACAGCTTACCCGCTATTGACGAGCCGCAATCCTTTCCAGTACAGCAAAAAATAGCGTTTCTTCCGATAGATATTCCTTGCTGACATGAAATATAAACCTTTCTAATAATTCACATGGTGAATTTAAAGCAAATAAAACATACAATATGAAAATATTTTTTCCGCACCCAAAATCAGCCAGGTGACATCAAGATGGTCAGAGAGACGCGCCGGTAGCCCATGACCGCCGTGGCTCTGTACAGCCAGCAAAGAGACAGCTTGCAGGATGAAGGGTATATCTTCTCCCCTCACTAAAACCGGATTTTAGTCATGGTAAATCTGTACAACCTGAAAAAATTTGATCTTAATTTATTAATTATTTTTGAATGTATTTACCAGCATTTGAGTATCAGCAAAGCAGCCGAGATCCTGTTTATCACCCCTTCTGCCGTCAGCCAGTCGTTAAAACGTCTGCGTTGTCAGCTTAATGATCCGCTGTTTATCCGCTCAGGAAATGGTGTTACGCCAACCCAGGCGGGTATCCATCTGCATTATCAGCTGGAAAATTGCCTGACTCATCTCGAACAGGTGATAAAAACGCCCCCTTCTCCTGAATTAACCAAACACATCATTATTTACACCCCGCTTTTAGGGATGCCTGCTGAGTTTCTGCAATTTATTCGTCCTCCCGGGCAGGCCTCCAGCGTGCAAATAGAACATCATGATCTTCCGCTCAGTGCCGGTGTGGTGGATAGCTTACTCACTTATCATAAAGCGGATCTGATTTTAAGCCTCTCCCCCTGTAGCAAACCACAAGTGTTTTGCCATCCTTTTCGGGAGATTAAAATGGTACTGGTCTGCCGCAAAGACCATCCACGGGCAGAAAAAATGACGTCGCTGGCCGCCATCAGCGAGGAGGGTTTTACCCATTACCTCACGACAGAGCCAGCGATCAAAGCGTTCCAGCTACAGGTAAGAAAACTGCTGCCGCAACTGAGCATTACTTTTCGCAGCGATTCCTACTTGACGATCCTGAATATGATCCACCAGATTGATGTCGTCAGCGCAATCCCGGAAGCTATTTTTCAGCATCCCTTTTTCCGCGATAGTCTGCAATTACTGCCGGTTGTCATCCCATCGATGAAGCTTTATCTCATTTGTCATCATGAAAAAATGAGCCAGCCGTTCTTCACCTCACTATTTGAAACCATCAACTTTACACCTGAGTGAATCCTCATTCTGACGGATATCTGAGCGATAAAAGCGATTATCCGCTATCACGCAACGGGATCACGCCACCCCCTGTACCGGTTAACCCGGTATCATCGTTCCCAGCCGACAGGTACAGCAACGACGATCGTGGGCATCGAGGATCACTATCTCCCAGCTCTGGAGCCGCCGTCCCAGATGCAGGGGACGGCACTCCCCGCGCACCTTACCACTGGTCACCGGGCGATGGTGGGTCGCGTTTAACTCGCAGCCTACCACGCTCTGCCCCTCTTCGGTCATCAGCCAGCCGGCCATTGAACCGAGGGTTTCCGCCAGCGCCGCCGACGCGCCACCATGCAGTAAACCAAAGGGCTGATGGGTGCGCGCATCCACCGGCATTTCGGCCACCAGCAACCCCGCTTCCAGCCGGGTGTAAACAATACCGAGGTGGGCGACCAGGGTGTTCGCGCTGCTGGCGTTAAGTTCCGCCAGGCTCAGTTGTCGTTTCCAGATCATTCAGGCTCCCAGAGTTGAACCGCCATCCACCACGATATCCTGCAATGTAATATGGCTGGCATGGTGGGAAGCGAGAAATAAAATCGTGCTGGCGATCTCCTGCGGACGGGCAATTTTGCCCAGCGGGATCCCCAGCTTAAACTGCGCAACGGAACCGCTGATCCGGCGTTGTTCAGCATCATCACTCATCCATAACATCCGCTGCATATCGGTATCGGTAGAGCCTGGCGAAACCAGATTACAGCGAACACCACTGCTCGCCAGCTCCAGTCCGACGGTTAACGCCAGGCTTTTCAGGGCCGCTTTTGATGCGCCATAGGCGCTCATCCCCAGACGCGGAATATGCGCAGCATCTGAAGAGACCGTGACAATCGCGCCGCCCTGCTGACGACGAAATTGAGCCATTGTCTGCTGAAACAGATTAAAGGCCCCGCCGACATTGACCGCAAACGTGTGTTGCCACGCCTGCTGGCTCAGTTCATCCGTCGCACCAGGATGTAAAACACCGGCCGCATTCACCAGCACATCCAGGCGTGTCAGTGCCGGTAACAGACGCGCGCAGACTTCGGCGACCTGGTCTGGATCGGCAATATCCACGACTTCTGTCGCAAAAGGGTAATCCTCACCGGCAAAGCGGAGATCAAACCCCGTCACCCTGGCACCGGCCGCGGCAAATGCCAGCGCCGTGGCGTAGCCAATGCCTTTGCCGGCACCGGTCACCCATACCGTCTGCCCGTGAAAATCGAACTCAGCCATGATTGACCTCGCGGGAGAGCAGCGCCCACCAGGCGTCAAGGGTCGGGTTTTTCGCCAGCATGACAAAATCGATATCGCTATGCACTTTACGCCAGCGGGCGGCCAGAGTCATCATGCGTACGGAATCCAGACCGTAATCGATCAGATTCTCATCATCCATCGGTTGCTCAGACTCATCGAGTAATGGCAGGATCAGCGCCCGCAATGCCTGCTTTGAGGCAGGTAACGCCGATAACAACGTTTCCGTCATTACCACCCGCCCGGAACAACTGGCGACACATTTTAACGCCATCAGATGATCCTCGCGGCTAAAATCCGCCAGCGCATCAGCGACAAAAAAAGGTTTAATATCGCGCATAAAAGCGTCAGTGGCGGTGGTCATACAGCCAATGTGAGCATAGACGCCGGTGATAATCAGTTGATCACGTCCGGCCTCTTTAAGCATCGTCTCTAGCGGTGAACGCTGAAACGCACTGTAACGCCACTTTACCAGTACCGTATCCTCGTCGGTCGGTGTCAGCGCCGCGACCACCTGTTGTTGTTCCGGCGAGCGGGTCAGCCCCGGCCCCCACATATCCTTCAGCAACCCGCGATCCTGATCGCTCTGTTGCTGCGGTTGGGCGGTGTAATATACCGGAATGCCCTGCTGTCGACAGAAATCACGCAGGGCGGCGATATTCGCGACCACCGTCGCCATCATCGGGTTGTCCGGCCCCCAGAAACGGATAAAATAGTCCTGCATATCATGGATTAACAGCGCACTACGGCAAGGATCAAAAGGCCAGTGAACCCGGGCGGGCGGAATATCGCGGGCCTCGGGTAAGGCGTATGCCTGTAATTGCGGAATGGTCATTTTGTTTACTCCCTTATGATAGATCACGCACAGCCAGCCACTGACGTAGCTGTTTCTTGTCGACTTTTCCTACCGCTGTCAGCGGCAGCGCATCAACACACTCGACACGATCCGGTAACTTAAATTCCGCCACCCCCTGCTCACGCAGAAAACGGCGTACCGCTACCGCACGCAGCGGCGCGCTGACCACCAGATAAACACAGCTCTTCTCGCCCAGCAGCGCGTCAGCCATACTGACTACCGCCGCCTGGATCACCGCCGGGTGACGCAACAACAGATTCTCCACCTCTTCGGCAGCGATCTTCTCACCACCACGATTAATCTGATCTTTCTCGCGTCCCTGCACGGTGATGTAGCCCGCTTCATCAATGGAGACCAGATCACCAGAACAGTAGAAACCGTCGGCATCGAACGCCGTCGCATTGTGCTGGGGACTGCGATAATAGCCCCGGAAAGTATAAGGCCCACGGGTCATCAGGCGGCCCGTGACGCCACAGGGCAAGCGGTTGCCCGCCTCATCGGCCACCCATACTTCATCATCCGGCGACATCGGGCGCCCCTGGGTATGGATGATCCGCTCTGGCGTGTCATCAAGACGGGTGTAATTCACCAGCCCTTCTGCCATGCCAAATACCTGCTGCAGCTGACAACCTATCTCAGTGAGAATACGGCTGGCCAGGGTCGCAGACAGGCGCGCGCCGCCGACCTGTAATAGCTGTAATGATCGTAACTGATGATGATCGTCCCCCTCCTGGAGCGCCTGCAGCCACAGACTGACGGCCGGTGGCACCAGCGCAGCCATGGTGATCTGATGGCGGGCAATCAGCGGAAAGCACTCCGTCGCACTGGGATCGCTGGCGAGGATCACCTGACCTCCAGCGCGGAACACCCCCAGCGAACCCGGCGAACTCATCGCATAGTTATGGGCGGCAGGCAGCGCATTGAGATAACGGGTATCAGCACTGAGCGCGCAAATTTCATTACTGCGGCGGATACTGTATTCATAGTCATTATGGGTACGCGGGATCAGCTTAGGCGTGCCGGTACTGCCGCCAGAAAGCTGAAAAAAGGCCACTTCATCCGCGGGGGTTGGCGTGGCGACAAACCCCTCAGCGGGTTGTGTCATCGCCGCCTGCAAATCGTCTTTTCCGTTATCATGACGCAGCAGCACATGGCGGATAGTCGCATGTTGCTGGCGAAAATCAGCCAGAAAATGATCATCGGCAAACAGGCGATGATCCCGATCCGCCACCAGCAATACCGGCTCGATCTGCGCGGCATAAGCATGCAACTCACTCTGTTGATGGCTGAATAACGCATTGACCGGCACGATCCCCGCCCGCAGCAGGGCAAAAAAGGTGATATAAAATTCAGCGACATTGCCCAGTTGTACCAGCGCAGTCTCGCCACGTTGCAGCCCCATCCGCTGCAACGATGCCGCCAGATTATCCACCAGACGATTGAACTGACGATAGCTATAGTGTTTATCCCCCTCAATGAGGGCCACGGCATCGCTGTCAGCATGACGAGTCAGCAGCTCGCTCAGGGGTTTGTCCTGCCAGTATCCCTTCTCCCGGTAGCGGGCAGCAAAATTCTCTGGCCAGCGGTTAAATGCAATCATTCTTGCCTCTCACTTCAAACCAAATACGTTTAGCATGGTGGTCAATTTGACGCCGGTTTCCCGCCACTCCCCTTCGGGAGAAGAGGCGGGAACAATACCCGCTCCAGCAAACAGACGCAGGGTACGCTGATGCAGACGAGCACAGCGGATGGTCACGACCCACTCGCCATTGCCCTCCTCATCACACCAGCCCACGATACCGCCAAAAAGCTGACGCTCAAACGGCTCCAGCTCGGCGATTATCTGTTTCGCCGCCAGGTGTGGAAAACCGCTCAGGGCCGGGGTGGGATGGAGCAGGCAAGCCAGAGACATGACATTCTCCTGCGGCTGCGCATGACCGGTAATGGATGTTGCCAGATGCCACAGTGTCGGCGTGCTAATCAGTTGTGGCGCTTCTGGCAGCGATAATTGACGACAACGCGGGGTCAGCAACCTTTTCATCGCCGCGATCACCAACTGGTGTTCATGGCGATCTTTCGCCGAAGCCAGTAACTGGTTGCCCGCCGCTCGATCCTGCGCCGCATCCGGCTGACGGCGAATCGATCCCGCCAGCGGCAGCGACCAGAACTGATCGCCCTCTTTACGCAATAACAATTCCGGGCTGGCACCGAGTAGCACATCGCCATCCGCCAGCGGCAGGTGAAAATTAAAGCTAGCCGGGTTTTGCGCGTTCAGTCGCGCAAACAGCAGTTCGCTATCCACCGGCTCCTGGAGTGTGATATCAATCAGCCGCGACAAAACTACCTTGTCTACAACATCCGTCGTCGTCAGGTGGGCGGCACGCGCGACCATCGTCATAAATTCCTCCTCAGCGGGAATCTCCTGACGCTGGATAACAGATAGCAGTGCACAAGGCACCGTCGCACAAGCGGCGGGGAGAGCCGTATCGCGCGCCATGTTTTGCCAATTCTGGGGGATAAATAATTCAGACGGTTGCTGTGGATCAAACGGAATCGCCCCTACCAGCAATGGCTGCGCGATCCCGGCGGCTTTCGCCTGCGCAAAAGCGGCGGCCATCTGCTGCTGAAACGCGCTGTCACGCTGTTGCGCGCCGATCGCCGGACAGCTAAAACGGCTAAAACAGCCTGAGGTGCGAAAACTGCGGTACGGTGACATAAAGACAAAATGTTCGGCTGCCCGCGCACTGTTTTCTCCCTGTTGATCACCGATGCGGGATCTTTCCATACCATCCTCCTGAAAATAGATGACTGACTAACCGTCTGATCCAGCCGATGTTACTGGCACCAGCCGTACGGAAAAACCGTCGCGTGCCGATCAGTACATGGGGAGGCCGGGGACTGTTGAGGGCCAAAAGTGTCATAATCGACCAGTATCTAAGAATGATTATCATTTGTGTTTTTGCTGGCTAACCTAAAAGGTATTCTTACTTCTGTCAACCCGACTTCGCTGGTAATCTGTCTGTATTTGTTGACTCAGACTTGCGTCCCTCGGGGACAACGTGAAAAATGAGCTGCCTTTATTGACAACTTAATCAGGGTAAAAATTCGTGAAACTCTCTGTTTTTTATCGCTATCTCCTGCTGATCTGTGGCGTGCTATTTTGTCCACTGACGTTCGCGGCCGACTGGCCACGCCAGGTCACTGACAGCCGTGGTACACATACTCTCAATCATGCGCCCCAGCGTATCGTCTCGACCAGCGTCACCCTGACCGGATCATTACTGGCCATTGATGCGCCGGTGATCGCCAGTGGTGCCACCACACCACGCAATCGCGTCGCTGACGATCAGGGGTTCCTGCGGCAATGGGGGGCGGTGGCCAGAGAACGTCAGCTGACACGTCTGTATATTGGTGAGCCCAGCGCGGAGGCTGTCGCCGCACAGATGCCTGATCTGATCCTGATCAGCGCCACCGGCGGTGATTCGGCACTGGCGCTGTATGATCAGCTTGCCACTATCGCACCTACCCTGATCATTAACTACGACGATAAAAGCTGGCAGGCGCTACTGGAACAACTGGGGCAGATCACCGGCCATGAGCAACAGGCGGCAGCACGTATTGCGCAATTTAATCAGCAACTGGCGATCCTGAAAAAGCAGATCAAACAGCCGCCTCAACCGGTTAGCGCCCTGGTCTATACCGCCGCTTCGCACAGCGCCAATCTGTGGACGGCTGACTCCGCCCACGGCAAACTGCTTGCACAGCTTGGTTTTACCCTCGCCACCCTGCCTGACGGACTTCAGCCCAACCTGCGTCAGGGCAAACGTCATGATATCGTACAACTGGCGGGAGAAAATCTGGCGGCCGGGCTCAACGGAGAAAGCCTGTTTCTGTTCGCCGCCGATGACCAGGATGCCCAGGCCATTTATGCCAATCCGTTACTGGCACATCTGCCCGCGGTTAAAAATCAGCGTGTTTATCCGCTGGGCACCGAAACGTTCCGTCTCGACTACTACAGTGCGATGCTGATCCTGCAGCGTCTCGCCACACGTTTTGGTTAATCGCTGCTGGCTGGCGCGTTGTCAGCCAGTGCTATCAGGTTGCTGGCTAGCGGGATAGCGGAAACGGCGCACTTCGCGCAGGACAACCGTCAGTAACACCGCCAGCAGCACCAGTCCCCCGCCACTGACCCCCGCTGCGGTTGCTGGCGTCAGCCACACCCCCAGGGCACCCAGTAATGCTGCGCCAATCGCATCGCCGGTGACATTCTGTGCCGTCCATAAGCCATTAATCCGGCCCAGTAGCGCCTCCGGTGTCTGACGCTGAATCAGGGTATATTGCAGCAGTGAAGCGATGGCATTCAGCCAGCCAGACAGCGCCAGACACAATGTTACCAGCTGCCAGCCGGGCATCAGACCCGACAGCGCAATCAGCAAAAAAGCCGCGATCGCGCTGAATAACATTAGGCGGCCAGGACGTGCGATGTGGGTCAGCCAGCCACTGGTCAGAGCGCCAGCGGATGCCCCCAGCGGGATCGCCGCGTACAACAGACCAATTTGTGCCGCCGACATCTGCCAGCCCTCCGCCAGCGCTGGATAAAGTACCCGCACCGCACCGGCCATCGTCAACAGGCTACCCAGCACGGTTATGCCACCAACCAGCGGACTGCTACAGAAGAATTTGACACCGGCCAGCAACGACTTTAACGGCAGCTCCCGTGACGGCGGTGGCGGCAGTGAGGGTAAGCGTAACAGCGTCAGCGTCGTCAGAACAGTTCCTGCGGTGGTCAGGCCATAGTTCCAGGCGACACTCCCGCTGGCCAGTAACAGGCCACCCACCAGCGGAGAAATTACCGCGCCCAGGCGTACGGTCAGCATGGTGATCGCTCCCGCCTGCATCAGATTTTCCCGTCCGACCAGCGCCGGGGTGGCCGCCAGCAAGGCGGTCACTCCCAGCGCAGCAAAGAAACCGTCCCAGATACCTAACAGATAAATCACGATTAACGACGGTTCAGGCACCAGCGCATTGAGGCATAAACCAGCAAAACCGACACCACAGGTGCCACGCGCCAGCAGGATCAGATATTTACGATTATAACGATCCGCCAGCACACCACCGATCAATAGCCCGATAAACATCGCGCTCGCTGCCAGGGTTACCGAAAGCCCAACCAGCCAGGTGGAGTGGGTCAGCTCCTGAATCTGTACCGGCAGCGCCACCCCCAGCAGCCCCAGCGATAAAATAGAGACAAAACGCGCGATAAAAACGTCACGAAACGCCGGATGCGTTCTGAGCAAACTGAAGTTCAGAAGCCATAATTGTTTTTTCATAACAGTACCTTATTATTCTTTTTTCCGCTATGTCAGCCTGTCGTTATCGGCGAAATGCAGGCGGGGCGATATCATTATGGTAAATAAGCCCAGACATGTTAACATAAGCGGATAAGATCGATAATGATAATGACTCTCATTTTTAATCCAGGAATAATACATGCTGTCGTTTTCCGCCGCCCGGTTTCGCACTGTTGTGATCCCAGGGCTTTTATTCCTCTTGATGATAGCCATCGCACTCAGCCTGCTGGTGGGGGCGAAAGCGCTGCCTCCGTCTGTTGTCACCGATATCCTGTTCACCCCCTGTCACAGCGCGGATTGCAAAATTATCCTCAATGCCCGACTGCCGAGAACTGTGGCGGGATTACTGGCCGGAGCGGCACTGGGCGTCGCCGGATCACTGATGCAAACCCTGACCCGCAATCCACTCGCTGACCCCGGTCTGCTCGGAGTCAACGCTGGTGCCAGCTTCGCTATCGTGCTCGCTGCGACCTTTCTGAATATTAATTCGCCCCAGCAACAGGTCTGGATCGCCTTTGCCGGTGCCCTCTCAGCTTCACTGCTGGTAGCCTTTACCGGTAGCCAGGGAGGGGGGCAACTGAGCCCGGTGCGTCTGACGCTGGCGGGGGTCGCGCTGGCGGCGGTGCTGGAAGGACTCTCCAGCGGGATCGCACTGCTCCATCCCGAAGTCTATGACACCCTGCGTTTCTGGCAGGCGGGATCGCTGGATATCCGCGATCTGCACATTGTAAAACTGATCCTCGCTCCTGTGCTGCTGGCCACTGGCGTCACCCTGCTGCTCAGTCGGGCGCTGAATAACCTCAGTCTCGGTAACGATACCGCCACCGCGCTCGGTAGCCAGGTGGCACGCACCCAGCTTATCGGTCTGCTGGCGGTAACCTTACTCTGTGGCAGTGCCACCGCCGCCATCGGCCCGGTTGCCTTTATCGGCCTAATCATGCCTCATCTGGCGCGGATGCTGGCTGGCGCTGACCATCGCCGGATCTTACCGGTGGTCTTACTGGCCTCCCCCACCTTACTGTTACTGGCCGATGTGCTGGGCCGTCTACTGGTGCCGGGTGAGCTGCGGGTATCGATAGTCAGTGCTTTTATCGGCGCCCCCTTTTTAATCTGGCTGGTTCGTCGCCCTTCGCGCGGAGGTGCTGTATGACAACACCGCCCCGTCGTCTGGTGATCAGCTGTCTCGGCCTGCTGAGCGGCGGGCTGCTGATTTCCCTGTGGGGGCTGAGCAGTGGTGTGCTGTCATTGCCTGTCGGGCAGACGATTTCCGCGCTGCTGGGTCAGGGGCCTGAAAATATCGTTATGGTCATCACGCAATGGCGATTACCCCGGGTTGTGATGGCACTGGTTATCGGTGCCGCGCTGGGGGTCAGTGGCGCGATTTTTCAGTCATTGCTGCGTAATCCACTCGGTAGCCCGGATGTAATTGGTTTCAATGTCGGTGCCTGGAGTGGGGTGCTGGTCGCGATGGTGCTCTATGGTCAGAACCTGACCGCCATTACCCTCGCAGCGATGTGCGGTGGTTTGCTGACCACGCTGGTGGTCTGGTTACTGGCATGGCGTAATGGCATCGAGACATTTCATCTGATTATTATTGGTATCGGAATGCGGGCGATGCTGATGGCTTTCAATACCTGGCTGTTACTGTATGCTTCGCTGGAAACCGCGCTCTCCGCCGGGCTGTGGTATGCGGGTTCGCTCAACGGCCTGACGTGGAGTAAAATCTGGCCAGCCGCGCCGCTAATCCCGCTGGTACTGTGCGGTGCGGCGCTGCTGGCACGCCGTATGCAACTCCTGGAGATGGGCGACGATACCGCCTGTGCGCTGGGCGTGCCGGTAGAGCGTTCGCGTCTGCTGTTGCTGCTGATCGCAGTGATATTAACCGCCCTTAGCACCTCGCTGGCCGGGCCCATCTCGTTTGTCGCGCTGGCCGCTCCTCATATTGCTCGCCGATTGAGCGGCACCGCCCGCTGGGGATTAACCCAGGCCGCGCTCTGTGGCGCACTGCTGCTGGCGCTGGCGGATGGCTGTGCGCAGCGGCTGTTTGTCCCTTACCAGCTTCCTGCAGGAGTGGTGACGGTCAGCATCGGCGGAATTTATCTTATCGGGTTACTCATTCAGGAGTCGCGCAAAAAATGACCACGGTTGCATCCCGTCTGTGTGGTGAGCAGTTAACGCTGGCCTACGGCAATAAGATCATCGCCGAATCGCTGCAAATTACCCTGCCTGATGGCCACTTCACCGCGATTATTGGCCCCAATGGTTGCGGAAAATCGACACTGCTACGTACCCTGAGCCGCCTGCTGCCCCCTGCTCGCGGTCATGTTTATCTTGATGGCGAACAAATCCAGCGCTATCCCGCGAAAGAGGTGGCAAAGCGCGTTGGCCTGCTGACGCAGAATGCATCAGCGCCGGGAGAGATCACGGTTCAGGAGCTGGTGGCACGCGGACGTTATCCACACCAGCCATTATTCAGCCGCTGGCGGCAACAGGATACGGATGCGGTGAGTCACGCCATGGAAGCCACCCATATCACGCATCTGGCGCAACAAAACATCGACACACTTTCCGGCGGCCAGCGTCAGCGGGCATGGATCGCGATGGCACTGGCCCAGGAAACCCGAATTATGCTGCTTGATGAACCGACCACCTGGCTGGATATCAGTCACCAGATCGATCTGCTGGAACTATTGCGCGATCTTAATCGCCAGCAAGGTTATACCCTGGCGGCGGTATTACACGATCTCAACCAGGCCTGCCGCTATGCCACTCACTTAATTGCCCTGCGTGAGGGAAAGATTATCGCCACCGGGGCCCCGAGGGAGATTATTACCCGTGAGCTTATCGAAGCAGTATTTGGTCTGCGCTGCATGATTATTGACGATCCGGTCAGCCATACCCCGCTGATCATTCCGCTGGGACGTGGCTGACCCAGCTGACAGCGTGAGGATTTCGAGCACTGCCCAGGGACAAAATGACAAGCAAAACAGCCTGATGGATCAGTCTGTTATGATAACTATGCTATTCGCTACGAATTTTAGTGATTTTACCCTTGCTATTTAAACAATAATCACCGCGACCATATACCGTGAAAACCGTCTCATCAGGGGGTTCGTGAGCAACGCCAAGAATAGGAGTCATTTCCATGCCAGACGGTAACGTATCCTCAGAACCTTCTCCCTCCCCGTTATTATAAAAAACGTTATTAACTAAACAGAATGTCACCATAAAACGACCTTCTGAATCAGGGTTGGGAATATTATATTCTTCCTTCAGCATATCCTGGTGTTTCAGCCACCATTTTATTTTCTCTCGATCCGTACCATAAATACGATCGACTATGACATAACTAGCACCATCGTCTTTGTGCTTAACCATAAAAATCTTCACCGGACGGTATAGCCAGCAAATATAAGCTATCTGAAGACAGGTGTATAATATTATCAAAAAAATGTATGTTTCTTTTGCCATAAACGCCTCTGGTGATTTCTGTAACAGATCGTCAGGATATTATAATATGGAAGTTCTTGTTTCATCATTATTTCCCGCGGAATAAATAGCAAGCATTCTGTATTCATTATTATAGGTGACAAAAATAGTACCCAGATTAACACTCTTTCTGAAAGAAAAAATAAGCCTACATAATGCAGCCAGTTAATAGCAGGATATAATATCGTTGTTATTTATCATCAACACCGCTGGTGATTTCTGTAAAAGACTATCAGGATATAATAATACGAAAGTCTCTATGCCATTTATCATATCCTGAACTCAATTAAATCGTGTTGACGTATCTCTGAAATCAACCAATTTTTAATTAACTTGCCATAACCCTATATTATTCATCAATATTTATTTTAGTAATTTTACCATTGTTATCTAAATGATAATCAGTGTCATTATCATCATATACCATTAAAACCAGCCCATTACCAGGGGTTTTCGGAGCAACGCCAAAAACAGGTTCCACTTCCATGTTGTAAGAGGAGACGAGTGGCTCATCCTTAGAACTCTCCTGAGAGTATTCCCCCTCGTCTGCACGAGACCCGCCATGAAGTAACCAGAATGTCACCACAAAATGACCTTCTGAATCAGGATTGGGAATATTATGCGCTTCCTTCAGCATATTCTGGTTTTCCAGCCACCAATTTATCTTCTCTTGAGCCGTCTCAGGAAAATGATCGACGAATACCTCACTAAAACAACCACTGATTCTGGGATCGACCGATGCATCAAGAATAGAACCAGTTCTGTGCTGAACCGTAAGAATCTTCACCGGGCTGGAGGCCGGGTGGGAGGCCGGGTGGGAGGTCGGCTTAGAGGTCGGGTGGGAGGTCGGCTTAGAGGCCGAGCGGAAGGTTTGCCAGCAACCATAAAACAGCACAATGCAGAAGAATAATGCCAGCAAAAAAAGGAATGTTTCTCTTGTCATAAACGCCTCTGGTGATATCTGTGACAGATCATCAGGATATAATAATACGTAAATTTTTGTTTCATTATTATTCCTCGCTGGATAAATAGCAAGCATCCAGGATAAAAACAGTAAATAAACATGGTGTTATAACTTATTTTTTACTATTAATAACATTAGCTGATATTATTTAACAAATAGAAATTAGCTAAATTTTTGTTTCACTAATTTACCGCTTTTATTTAACATATAATAATTGTCATTAGTAAGAAATGTTATTCCCAGATTCCTGCTATTACTGACAGTAAAAACTTTATCCTTATCGATACAATTTACGGGTGGTGGCATATCATCAAAACAAAGCCTTTCATACTTACCCTCTTCTTTATAACCATCACCAAAATCCCAAAAAACAATTGTAAAAAAACCATTGGCATCTGGTTGTGGAATATCACATTTCCTTTTCAATCGAGATTTATTTTCTAGCCACCAGTTAATTTTCCCATTATCAGTTAATGGGAAATTTTTTACTAATACATAACTGTGGTTATCATTTCTATGTATAGCAACAATTTCCACCGGACGTAAGAATAACCAGCAAAAATAAGCCAGCACAATACAGCCAACTAATAGCACAGCATAATATCGTTTCTTACTTATCATTAGGCCCTCCGGTGATTTCTACAATAGCATCCATATCGGTCATAAAGGGTCTGAAGCCAAACTGATGATAGCGCTGGAGGACAAACCAGATGCGGAAGAAACGAAGCGGATGATATTTGATTTGCAGAATATCATCGTTATCAAGGCCAAAGTGATCCTGTACTTTATAATGTATCACCGCCCGGTATTGGTCACCGGTGATATCAAGGGACATGATGGTGATATGGGTCGCCCAGGTATCATGAACAGTGATCCCCATACCATTAATCATATCCTGAAGACTGTCAAATTTCGGTAATCTCCCACCACTGATAGCATCATAAAATTTTTCTTTTTCTTCTTCTGGATAAAATTTTTCATTCCAGTCAATCCCTTTATTAAGGGTGTCTTTTATACGTAACAACGTACTATCTCTCGAATGATCATTCAATATCTGCTCTTTCAGTGCCGTATCCAGCAACATGTGAGACAAGTGATATTACGATGTAGCTCAACAAAGTACAAATAATAATGCACTATCGATGCTGCTTTTTAGTTATTAGCGGAATTAATAACAGCAACCTTTTATATTTCCCGCTTAACCGGAATTAGGTTTATTCTGATATTTTATTATCCCGCCTCTTTTCGCTGGCGGGTTATTCTGCGACAGAACCGTGGCGGTTATCTGCCGCACGGTTTTGTCATAACGCAGATGTCAGGCAAGAATATCACGCACGATGGGGCCAATAATGGTAAAGGCGGCAGGCGAGATGATCTCCACATGTGTACAGTCATGGCTAAACACTTCCAGTTCGTTAATCCACGGATGCCAGGCCGCGTGGGGGTCCATATACAACTGACGTGTTTTATCTGCAACAAACAGAGTCGCCTGACCGTCAAAACGGATACTGCGCGCGCTGGCCAGCAGGCGTACCGCATCGGCATAGTTGTCGCTGATCATCTGAAACAGCGCTTCGGATGCCTGTCCCTGTTGTGCGGCCAGAAAGGCTTCACGTTCACGTTCAATCTCCGCCAGCACTTGTGGATCGAGGCCGTTGGCCTCTTTTTCCGCCCAGTCGTTGATCTCCGGTGGCCAGGTATCCAGCAGGCCGAGGAACGCCACCTCTTCACCACGCTGGTATAAGCGGGCAGCAATACCCTGCGCCAGGGTGCCCCCCAGCGAGTAGCCAAAGAGGTAATAGGGTCCGTGTGGCTGGCGGGTCAGTATGGTTTGCAGGTGTTGTTCACAGACCTGATCAAGCGTGACAGCGCTCATCATCGGTCCCGCTGGTCGTGGTGACTGAATACCGATAATCGACCAGCGGGGATTGAGATAACGTGCCAGTACACTAAATTGCCAGGCAAAACCGGAAGCGGGATGGAAGCAGTAGAGGGTCGGGCCGCTGCTTTCCCGTAGCGGCAGCAGCGTTTCCAGGCCCATTCGCTGCGCCTGTTCGTTATTCAGATCAGCACTCAGCAGGGCGCTCAGTTTTGCTACCGTCGGCGCGATCATTACCTGTCCGGGGGTCACGGTTTGCGCCAGCTCGCGGCTCAGTTGTGCCGCCAGGCGCATCGCCAGCAGCGAGTGCCCCCCAAGGGCAAAGAAGTCCGCTTCACTGTCGTTCACTTCGCAGCCCAGCCACTGGCTGAAGGCGGCGGCGACGGTAGTTTCGATACCGGGTAACGGCACATGGCCGCGACGAGGGGTGGCCAGTGTTGGTAGTGGCAGGGCTTTGCGATCGAGCTTACCATTGGCACTCAGCGGAAGGGCGGGCAGCGTGATCAGCACCACCGGCATCATATGCGGGGGGAGCTGTTGCGCAAGCTGCGCTTTCAGCGCGACGGTGTCCAGCGGCTCTGCGCTGGCAGGAACCAGATACCCGACCAATTGCCGGTTATCGCCACCGCTGGCCGTGGTCTGGTTGAAAACACAGGCCTGCGTCACCGCCTGGGCCACCCCTGGCAGCGCCGCCATTGCCCGATCAATGTCGCCCAGCTCAATCCGCTGACCGCGAATCTTCAGTTGATCGTCACTGCGGCCGAGATACTCTACCGCGCCATTCTCCAGTCGGCGCGCCACATCGCCAGTGCGATACATCCGCTCCCCTGCCGCCCAGGGGCAGGCAATAAAGCGCTCTGCGGTTAAATCGGGACGCCCCAGATACCCTTGCGCCAGCTGAACACCGGTGAGATAAAGATCACCCGCGACACCTGGCGGTAGCGGCTGCAGGGTGGCATCGAGTATCTGCAGCCCGCTGTTCCATATCGGCCAGCCAATCGGCACACTGTTGCCAGTGACCGCGGCGAGGCTTTCGCCATAAGCCGGATACCAGCTGACATCCACCGCCGCTTCGGTGGGGCCATACAGATTATGTAGCGCTACACCGGTCAGCGTTTGCCACTCACGGCACAGGAGGGTCGGCAGCGCCTCGCCACTGCAAAATACCCGGCGCAGTGTCTGGCAGCTGCTGAAATCACTCTCGTTCAGCGCGGCGACAAACGCCGCCAGCATCGAGGGGACAAAGTGCGTGGTAGTCACGCCATATTCAGCGAAGAACTGCTGCATCGCCCGTGGATCGCGATGCGCTTCAGGGGCGGCCATCACCAGCCGGGCACCGACAATAAACGGCCACCAGAACTCCCATACCGAAACATCGAAACTACAGGGGGTCTTTTGCGCCACCACATCATCGCCCGTTAGCGGATAGTGATCCTGCATCCACAACAGACGGTTGACGATCGCCGTCTGTCCAACCATGACCCCTTTTGGCCGCCCGGTAGAGCCGGAAGTAAAGATAATATAAGCGGTATGTTCCGGCTGCGAGCGGGCCAGTGGCGTATCATCATTACCGGGCAACGGTTGCTGGTAACATAACGTCACCAGCCCCGCGATTGCCTGAAAACGCGGTTGTTGATCGGCTGAGGTTATCAGCAGCGAGGGACGGGCGTCTTCCAGCATCAGACGCAGGCGATCATCGGGATAACCGGTATCCAGCGGCAGCCAGGCGGCCCCGGCTTCCGCAATCGCCTGTATGGCGAGGCTGAGAAATACCGAGCGTGGTAAGGCCACGGCGACGCTATCCCCCGGTTTTACACCACATTCGCTGAGCCGGGTCGCCAGTGCTACCACTTGCCGACGCATTTCACGATAGCTGAATTGCCAGTGTGCATCGGCCAGCGCCAGTGCATCGGGGGTTTTTGCCGACTGCGCGGCGACCAGCGCACTCAGAGTGGTGGCCGGGAGCGTGACCGCAGTATGATTAATCTGTGCTAAACGGGCGGTTTCCTCCGCGCTTAACAGATTCGCCTGACCACAACACAGCATCGGGTCGGCGGCAAATTGTGCCAGCAATTGCGGTAATCGCGCGATATGCCCGCGCAATGTTGTCTCATCATAGCGCGCTTTGCTGGCCAGCACTTCCAGTGATAAGGCACCGGATTCATCCATGAACAGCGCCAGTTCGAGATCATTGACCGGTCCGGTGGCCAGGGTATGGGTGGTGGCGGTCACTCCGGCGATCGTTAATGCGTAATCAAACAGTTTGATGTTGAAAACCGGGCCAAACAGCGGTTCGTTAGCCGCCACCCTGCCGCTATCACGCACGATCTGTTCCGCATCATAACGCTGGTGGCGACGCATTTTTTTTAGTTGTGCCGCTAACTGTTGCGCCAGTTGCGCCAGCGTCTGGTGCGGTGCTATCTCGACCGCCAGCGGCAAGACGTTTAATACCGGCCCGCTGGCCGTCAGTGCAGCTGATCCGATACGGCGCATAAAGATAAAACCCGCCGCATAGGCCTGGCAGTTAGAGAGTCGCCCGATCCAGAGTGCGATCAGCGCCAGCGCAAGGTCAGCACGCTGACATTGTGGCGCACTGGCCGCTAACTGGTGGAAACTGTCGGCAGGAAAATCAAGTTTCAGCCGCCAGATATCACGCTGTTCTGTTCGTGCCGCCAGCGGCTGTCCGGAGAGGGAGACCGGCGGCGGCAGCACCTGACATTGCGCCTGCCAGAACTGTTTATCACGCTGACACGCTTCGCTGGCCGAATAGCGCTGGTACTCCGCCGCCACATCCGCAAAGGGCGTGAACGGCGAAGCCGGTGTCGCTTCACCGCGCTGCCAGGCACAGTAGATTGCGACGATTTGTCGGCTGATCGCCGGAAAACTAAAACCATCCACCAGTAAATGATGATAACGCTGATACCAGAACCAGCCGTCGTCAGCGACACGGAATAACTGGTGGCAGACCAGGGGATGGCCACTCATTGCCCGCAAATCCTGCGCCAGATCGGCCTGCATCATGCTCAGGGCAGCCGCTTCAGGATCGGCGGCAGTGCGCAGATCGTGGCAGGCCGGTTCGGCGAATACCGGATTATCCGTCAGCCACTGCCAGATTTCGCCATTCTCCTCGCTGAAGCGCAGACTCAGGGTGTCCGCTTGCGATAATCCACAGACGATCGCCTGGCACAACTGTTGTGGGTCGATCTGACCGCGCAGCTCAATATAGTGTGCCACACTCCAGGCCGAGGGCAACGTCGATAACTGCTCGGCCATCCAGATCCCCGGTTGTGCCGCCACCAGCGGTAAACGTGTTGCCATCAGAAGCTCCTTATCTGTGCGTAGTGGTCAGGTGTCAGCGTTGTCCAGTGGGTCATCAGCCAGTGATGACAGTCGGCTAACGACTGGGCAGGAGAGGCGATCGTCCAGCCTTCAGGTAGTGGACAGCTGTCGGGCCACAGGCTGTATTGCTGGCGGAGATTGCGCAAAATGTAAAACTGCGTTTGTGGATTATCGAAAGGATCGCTGCGTTGCATATCAGATTCCTGAGATTGTTGATCAACATGCGGCTATCGCCAGATCAATCACGGTTTGTCCGACATAATGGCTGCCAGAGTTGGATTAATCCTGCCATTAAGCCACCACGCCAGCACAGTGCATCATGACCTCCATCAACCTGATGCCAGAAAACAGTCTGTTTTGTACCCTGTAGTTGCTGCCGCAACGCCTGATTAGCACTTAAAATAAGCGGCTCACGCTCCCCGGCCTCCAGCCAGATACGTAACCCCGGCGGGGGTGCTTTTTCGCGCAGGTATGCTATCAGCAATCCGTTCTGCGCTTGATCGCGACAAGGCCACCAGAACGAGCCGGACTGGCTGAGGACGCAGCCAAAACGCTGCGGCCAGTGTAGAGCGGCATACATCGCCGCCAGTCCGCCAAAACTTTGCCCGGCGACCAGCGTGCGATCCGCCTGATCACTAAAAGGGGCAATAGCGTAGACCTGGGGGAGCAACTCTTGCTGTAACGCCAGCCAGAAACCCCGCTGACAGGGGAGCTCCTGACTGCGATGGGCGTTATCTATGGCGTCAATCAACAGGTAAACTGCCGGAGGTAACTGACCGGCGGCGGTCAGCCGTGCCAGCGCTGGCCACACCGGCATACTCCCGGCCCAGAACTGGCCATCCAGTAAGATGGCCAGCGGACGTTGTGCCGGTTCCGCCTCGCCGGTGGTATAAATCCATACCCGCCGCTGGTTCCCCAGGCGCGTGCTGTGCCAGTCGATGCAGCGCGCAGGGCGATAAGCTATCGCCTGTTCTGTCCAGCCCGGCTGTGCCGGGGCCTGCGGCATCTCCAGCGCCGAAACCCAATGTCCCCTTCCCCCCCGCCAGCTTTGCGGGTTGAGCGGATCGGCGATCGCCTGGGGTAACAGTTTGCGCCAGCCTTCACGCAGCAGGTAGCGATCCGGTGTCTGCGCACTGAAAACGGCAGCGGCAAAATCATCATCATGCACTGAGGGAATAAAGCAGTAGCTACCACGCCAGCGTGGTGAAAGTGTGGTTTGCCAGCGCCAGACATCGGTACCAGGCACGCGCTGCATACTCTGCGGGCGCGCATTTTGATGGTGATCGGTGACGCCGGTGATATAAACCCAAACCCGGCGAATCGCAGAGGTTTCCTCGCTACCGGCAGGATCACGCCACCAGAATATGACCTGGCATTGCTCCTGTTCGACCATGATTTGCGGGCTGATTATCTGTCGCCACCAGTCATCAGTGCCTGTTGCTGCCATTCTGAAATAATCCTCTGTTATTTATAGCATTATTAATAAATACCATAATTTACAGAGCATAATATTGATAATAATTTACATTTGCAATAGCGTATGCGGTTTATGAAGAAATGTCACATATGATGATTTTTCTCAACGTAAGATGATTTTTCCCTCTTATAACACAATTTATGTCCACGCCACGCCCGATATAACACGGTGTTATAGAGAAAACGATAACCAAAGGTAATATTTCACATGCATAATAAAATCACATCGCTGGCTGTGCTGATTAATCTGGGGATCTATGGTGTGGCTTTGCCACTGTGCGCTGAGGAGACGATGGTCATCACCGCTGCTGAACAAAATCTGCAGGCTCCAGGGGTTTCGACCATCACCGCTGATCAGATCCGTAAAAATCCCCCCGCCCGCGACATTGCCGAAATTATTCGTACCATGCCGGGTGTGAACCTGACGGGTAACGCTACCAGTGGCCAGCGGGGGAATAATCGTCAGATTGATATTCGTGGTATGGGCCCGGAGAATACCCTGATCCTCGTGGATGGCAAACCGGTCACCAGCCGTAATTCTATTCGTCTTGGCTGGCGTGGCGAGCGCGATACCCGTGGCGATACCAGCTGGGTGCCGCCGGAGCTTATCGAACGTATTGAGGTGATCCGTGGCCCGGCCGCTGTCCGTTACGGTAATGGTGCCGCCGGTGGGGTGGTCAATATCATCACCCAAAAGAGTAATAATGAGTGGCATGGCACATGGAATACCTACCTGAACGCGCCGCAACATAAAGACGAAGGGGCGACCCGACGGACTAACTTCTCTCTCAATGGCCCACTGGCGGGCGATGTCAGCTTCCGTCTGTACGGCAATCTGGATAAAACCCAGGCCGATGCCTGGGATATTAATCAAGGACATCGCTCTGAACGTACCGGCCGCTATGCAGATACCTTACCGGCTGGGCGTGAAGGGATTGAAAACAAAAATGTCAACGCAGTGGTGCGCTGGCAGTTTGCCCCGATGCAGTCACTGGAATTTGAAAGCGGTTATAGCCGACAGAATAACCTGTATGCGGGCGATACCCAGAACACCAATAATGACAACGCCACCAACGGGCTGGTGAAAAAGAATTACGGCAAACAGACCAACCGGCTCTATCGGCAGAATTATGCCATCACCTGGAATGGCGGCTGGGATAATGGCGTCACCACCAGCAACTGGGCGCAGTATGAACATACCCGCAATTCACGCCTTAGCGAAGGGCTGGCCGGTGGCCTGGAGGGGCTGTTTGACAGTAATCAGTTCCGCGATATTGACCTCGCTGATGTAACGCTGCATAGCGAAACCAGCCTTCCCTTTCATCTGCTGGTGAATCAGAACCTGACCGTGGGCAGCGAGTGGAATCAGCAACGGATGAAGGATGGTATCTCCAATAGCCAGAAATTTCAGGGCGGCGCGATCCCCGGTTATGAAAGTACCGGACGCAGCCCCTATTCACAGGCAGAAATTTTTTCACTTTTTGCTGAGGATAATCTTGAGCTGACCGATTCGACGATGCTGACACCGGCACTGCGTTTCGATCATCACACCATTACGGGCAATAACTGGAGTCCGTCACTGAATCTGTCACAGACTCTGGGCGATGACTTTACCCTCAAGATGGGCATTGGCCGGGCGTGGAAAGCCCCCAGTCTGTACCAGACCAACCCGAACTATATCCTGTACAGCAAGGGCCAGGGCTGCTATGCCAGCGGCAATAATGTCGGTTGTTATATGATGGGCAACGATAATCTCAGCGCCGAGAGGAGCACCAATAAAGAAGTGGGCCTCGAATTTAAACATGATCGCTGGCTGGCGGGGGTCACCTGGTTCCGCAACGATTACCACGATAAAATCGAAGCCGGTTATGCGCCGATTGCGCAGACTGGTAATGGAAGAGTAAAAACCGATATTTACCAGTGGGATAACGTGCCCAAAGCGGTGGTCGAAGGGCTGGAAGGGTCGTTTAACGTGCCGGTTAGCGAGCAGGTTAACTGGACAAATAATTTCACATATATGCTGCAAAGTAAGAATAAACAGACCGGCGATCGGTTGTCGATTATTCCGAAATATACCCTTAATTCGACACTGAGCTGGCAGATCCAGGCCGATATCTCTGTACAGTCAACCCTGACCTGGTATGGTAAACAGCAGCCGAAGCTCTACAACTATAAGGGACAACCGGTCAGCGGCAGCGAGAAGAACGAAGTCAGCCCTTACAGCATTATCGGTCTCAGTGCCACCTGGGATATCAGCAAAAATGTCAGTCTGACCAGTGGGGTGGATAATGTGCTGGATAAGCGGCACTGGCGTGCCGGTAATGCCCAGACCACCGGCGATACAGTGACCGGTGATTATATGGCGGGAGCCGGGGCTGAAACGTATAACGAGTCGGGCCGTACCTGGTATATGAGTGTGAATACGCGCTTCTGATCCACCGCCCTGCCCCCGTCGCTATCACCGCTGACGGGGAACTGCTCAGCGGTTGCGGATATTTTTGCTGAAACTTAGCGCCGACTCAGAATAATAATCTGTGGCTTAATACGTTACATCTATGGATACTTGTCATACCACTTTGTGCCTTGCTGGCCATTCGCTACAGCGGATTGATTTCTGTCCGGCGACGCTACAAGCGTCAGATTTACTCTGGCTACCTCACCATCGTCAGATGACACACTGGGGACCAAAACGCCAGGCGGAACATCTGGCCGGGCGTATCGCCGCCGCGCACGCCCTGCAGGCGGTGGGAGAAACAGCGATCCCAGCAATAGGCGCGCAGCGCCAGCCGCTCTGGCCAGCACCGTGGTATGGCAGTATCAGTCATTGTGGTACTTGCGCACTGGCGGTGGTCAGTCGCTGGCCATCAGGCATTGATATCGAACATCGGTTCTCCCCGACACTGACAAAAGATTTGATGGAGAGTATCGTCAATGCCGAAGAGCAGTTGTCACTGAAACGCAGTGGCTTACCCCTCGAGCACGCACTGACGCTGGCGTTTTCCGCGAAGGAGAGCCTTTTTAAGGCGCTGCCGCTCCATCAGCAGCAAAAAACAGACTTTCTTCATTTGCGCATTACCGATCTTGGCGCTGAGCGGATCACCTTATACAGTGCCGGGCGGACGTATCAGGTTGATGGCATGATGATCAACGATCATATCATCACCCTCTGCACCCTCCCGGCTTGCGCTAAGGGATGATGAATAACATTTCTGTTATTCATCATTATTGCGTGATAACAGCGGTCTCAGGAGCGATGATTCTCTTTACGGTAAGCGCCCGGTGGCTGATGAAAAGTGCGGGTGAAAACGCGGGTAAACGTCTGTTGGGAATCGAATCCATATTTCAGGCAGATATCATACACCCGTTGATCGGTATCGCGCAGGTCGCGCGCCGCCAGTCGTAATTTACGTTCACGGATATAGCGACCCAGACTCTCCCCTTTGTACTGGACAAAAAGCCGTTGCAGATGCCATTTTGAGTATCCGGCACGACGGGCAATATCATCGATACGCAACGGCTGATGTAAATTGTCATCAATCCACTGAGTGATGGTTTCAATAACCTGTGCGGAAATAGTCATCAATCTCCCTCTCTTTTTATGACATCAAAATGATGAGGACTGCCACCAGGCAGTAAATGAGGCGGCTTTGTCATCGACCCGTAACGGCTCGCCCTGCACAGGGGTCAGCAGTCGCCAGTCATGTCCGGCACTAGCGGCCAGCAGCCGTTTATAAGGGTCGTCCCAGCTGTGCTTTGCCAGTTTGAAGCGCCCGGCGTGTCCAGGCAGTATTGCTTTAGCGTGCAGGTCATCGGCCGCCTGAGCGGTTTCTTCTGGCATCATATGAACGTATTTCCAGTCATTGTCATACTGACCATTTTCCATAATCGCCAGATCTACCGAGCCAAACTGTTCACCAATCGCTTTGAAGTGTGGCCCGTAACCCCCATCACCGCTGTAGTAAATTTTCTGTTGCGGCGTGACCAGCATGATGCTGGCCCATAGCGTCTGATTGCGCCTGAATCCTCGTCCGGAAAAATGACGAGACGGTAATACATGCACCGTCAGTTGTGGATCGACCACCAGGCTCTGATTCCAGTCGGCTTCACTGATAATGTCATCAGCCACTCCCCAGTAACGAAGATGCGAACCGACCCCCAGCGGGGTGATCACCCGTTTTATTTTCGGTAATAATGTTTTAATTGTGGTGTAATCAAGATGATCATAATGATCATGTGAGATAATCAGCAGGTCTATCTCCGGCATCCGTTCTGCACGCCACGGGTAGTCGCCGGGAAACGCTTTAATCGTAAAAGAGAAAGGCGAAGCGTAATCGCTGCAAACCGGATCGATGAGAATGCGTTTTCCTGCCAGTTGCAGATACCACGACGAGTGGCCCAGCCAGACAATCATATCCTGCTCCAGTGGCAGGCTGGCGAGATCAGTATTGATCCGTGGTAACGGTTTTGCCGGGCGGGTATTTTGCCGTTTGGTGAAAAAAAACGCCCACCAGGCCTGAAGGGGGTTTTTACTGCCACTGAAGCCCGGAGTCGGTAGCGGATTATGGAAACGGCCATTATGATAATTCGGTGACTGCTCCAGGCGTTTACGTTGCGCTCCCTGTGGCGCCTGCCCAAATGCAGCATTTAGCATAAAAGGTAAAGAAAATAACATGATAGCCACCATGTAAAAAGTATCAGGCCGCATCATCTGTTTAGACACAGGATGCGACTCCGGGTAATATCATTTGATAATAAATGAGTGAGCACTCATTATTAAGAGAAAAGCCGACAGCGTCAAGACGATTTTTCTCTTTTATTTTCAACATATAACTATTTAGAGTCTGGCCCACCAGGCGTTATTGACGCCGCCAGTCTGGACATGGACAGCGCGCAGAAACCGCAGCGTACAGGTTAGTACGTGAGGATTTCGGGCACTGCCCAGAGCTAAAATAGCCTGATGGGCCAGGCGCTTAGTAGCATCAACTCAGTGTTCGTTTCTGTGAGGTAAGTGCAGTGGCTCGACCTAAAAGCCAAAATAAAAAACAGGCGTTACTGGCAGCGGCAACAGCGGCTTTTGCTGAGACCGGCATCGCCGCCTCAACATCCGTTATCGCCCGTAATGCCGGTGTTGCCGAAGGGACACTCTTCTGCTATTTCGCTACAAAAGATGAATTAATTAACCAGTTATATCTCACGCTACACTCGGAACTCATTCAGACACTGGCCAGTGGACTGATAGCCGATAAAACCCAACCGCAAAAAAATGCCCGTTGTATCTGGCAGAGTTATATTAACTGGAGCATCCACCATCCGGTAGAATATAAAGCGATCCGCCGTCTGTCATTGAGCGAGCGGATCAGCGATGAAACCCGTCGCCAGGCGGAGAGGATGTTTCCTGAGGTGATCAATATTTGCCAGTTGTCGATCAAGCCTGTTTTCCAGAGTGACGATTACCGCGCGTTTGGTGACGCCCTGTTTCTGGCCTTAGCGGAGACCACGATCAAATACGCCAGCGATAGCCCGACACGCGCCCATGAGCTGATCGACCTGGGGTTCGAAACCATGTGGCAGGCACTCCATAATGAGGTCAGACAATGAGAGCCGATCTATTACGTGCGAATGCACAGCGCATCGCATTAAGCTATCCTTTCACGGAACATTGCTGACCCTTTGGCCTGCAGTGTGATGTTTTTAAAGTCGCCGGACGCATGTTTATGCTGATGTTGCCCGTTAATGGCCAGCCAGGGGTAAATCTCAAGGCCGATCCGCAAAAATCACTGCTGTATCAGCAAATTTATCCCAGTATTACCCCTGGCTATCATATGAATAAAAAACACTGGATCAGCGTTGTTGCCGGTGAAGATATCAGCGAATCACTGCTGGCTGAACTCATTGCCGACTCCTGGGATCAGGTGGTCAATAAACTGGCGAAGAAAGACCAGTTGCGCTTACGTCCGCAAAAAATAGTGTCTTAGACCGCTGTCTTTTTCTGCGTTATACGCTGTACTATCATTGTAAACTCAGCGTTTTCTGAGTCATAAATCATGAGGATCGATTATGAATATTATTTCTGTCGCGCTAACACGCTACTCAACAAAAGTCTTTGATGCCAGCAAAAAATTGACCGCAGAAGAAGTTAACAACCTGAAAACCCTGTTACAGTTCAGTCCATCCAGTACCAATTGCCAGCCGTGGCATTTTATCGTTACCGGCAGCGATACCGGAAAAGCGCGGATCGCCAAAGCCGCCAGCGGCACTTATATCTTTAATGAAAGTAAGATCCTGAACGCCTCACATGTGGTGGTGTTCTGCGCCAAAACGGCGATGGATGATGCCTGGCTACAGCGGGTACTCGATCAGGAAGATGCCGACGGACGTTTTGCCACCCCGGAAGCGAAAGCCGCAAATAATCAGGGGCGGGTCTTTTTTGCTAATATGCACCGTAACGAGCTTCATGATGACGCGCAATGGATGGCGAAGCAGGTGTATCTGAATGTCGGTAATTTCCTGCTCGGCGTCGCTGCGATGGGGCTGGATGCGGTACCGATTGAGGGGGCTGATTTCGCGCTTCTGGATGCTGAGTTCGATCTGAAAACACAGGGCTACACTAGTCTTGTGATCGTCGCCGTCGGTCATCGTAGCGCAGATGATTTCAATGCTAAATTACCAAAATCACGTCTTCCACAGAGCGTCACGATCTCTGAGATTTGAGTCCGTGCCTGCCCACCTCTGCATCCCGCGAAGGTGGGTGATATCTGACCGGCGCAAAACAGCCTGTTGCCAGGCTGCTGGGTTGTTATTGCGTACTCAGATCAATACGGACAACGCTGTCCAGTCCTGGTGTCGGAACACCCTTTTTAGTGGCTTGCTTGATGGTGACAAACAGAGTCTGCCCATCGGCTGAAAGCACCAGACTATTCGGATGAACCGGGATATCCCACTGCTTTTTCAGCGCATATGTCGTGCCATCAAGGCTTAAGACTTTGCCGGACTCACGCTGGGTGAGATAAATTTCATTACGTGCAGGATTGAATTTCACTGCTAACGTATCTCCGACATCCCGTTTTTTCAGCAACTGACCACTGTGGATATCCAGCACCAGCATGGTTTTCGCTTTTGAGTTATCGGTGACAAACAGCCGTCCCGTAGCGCTGTCTTCAGCAATATTCAGTAATAATGCCGGTTGATCAGCCAGGGGTTTCCAGCGCTGCTCAATACGGTTGTTACGTGGGTTAATCACCAGGATCTCACCACTGCCATTCGCGGCATACAGACGGCCGGTCTGTTGTGAGTAATGCAGACCAGTCACCCGATTTCCGGCATTTTTGATTCGCGTTTTCAGCTTCAGTGTGGTGGCATCCACCACCCAGATCTGGGCGGGATCGGCAAGCGCGCCAATATATAAGGTATTATTCTGCAACAGGATCTGCCGCGCACCATATGGCCGGTTTTTTTCGTTGCGCTCACTGAACAGCAACCGTTGTTTGACTTTGCCGGTTGCGGTATCAATTGCAGTGATCCCACCATCGCGCGTATTGGTGGCAAACAGTGTTTCACCATCAGGGGTGATTTGCAGAGCAAAGTTTTTCAGATCGGTATAACTCAGGCTCAGGGTATTCAGGGTTTTCGGATCGAGTTTATAAATCGCGCCACCCTGCACACCGGTAGACTGATCGGCACTGGCGACGTACAGAGCGTCACCCTGCGGACTCAGCGCCATCTCATATAATCCTGCCGCCAGCTCCCGTTTGAGGGGCTGTGCGGCAACAGGCGCTGTATTTGATGGCGTAGCAGGTGTGGTATGGGAGGTGGTACAGCCGCTTAACAGCGCGGAAACAACCAGCACTAATAGTGAAGTGGTGTATTTCATTGTGAGGCTCCTTGTCAAAATCAATCAACCGTTGGTTATTGTGCTGTCAATGTGATGAGTCAGCCATTGACAGAAAGCGGCTCATTATACAAATAAAAATGCGAATGATAATAATAATCATTACTTAAAAGCGTACTGATAAGCTGATTAATTAATCAGCGGTGATGGAAGAAGGCAGCTTTCGCTGCCTTTTTGATGGCGGGAGATAGCCCCCCTTTTCCGCTTCTGCGCCGTTGGTATGGCTCCTGGCGCCAGGCGTTTTACTGCCCGGAATAGACATCAAAATTAAAATACTGGCTGGCAAGTTTCTGATAGGTGCCATCAGCCAGTATTTTTGCAATCGCGCCGTTCAGCTCCTGACGCAGTGCTTCATCCTCTTTACGCAGACCAATCGCCGCACCGGCCGCAAACAGTTTATCATCCTGTAAACTGCCGCCGACAAAAGTAAAGTCCTGGCCCTGTGGCTGGCGCAGGAAAGTATAATCGGCCATCATTCCGGAAAGTACTGCCCCATCAATGCGTCCGGCTTCCAGATCACGTACCACGCTATCGGCCCCCTGATAAGAGACAATATTAATGCCCTGCGGTCGCCAGTGACGATTGGCATAAGTCTCTTGTGCCGATCCTTGTTCGATACCGATGGTTTTTCCTTTCAACTGCTCAGGGCTATTGCCTGTTAGGGTGTTTTTACGCGCAACAAGGAACACCGGGCTGGTGTAGAGTTTGTCACTGAAGTTAATTTGTTGTTTACGCTTATCCGTCATATACATACCCGAAAGAATAGCGTCGAACTTGCGCGCTTTCAGTGCCGGGATAATGCCATCAAAATTGTTTTCCACCCAGACGCATTTTGCCTGCAATTGCTGGCAAATCGCGTTACCCAAATCGATATCAAATCCCACCAGATTCCCCTCAGGATCTTTCCATTCGAGCGGGGCAAAAGCAGGATAGACACCAAAGCGAATTTCTTTTTGCTCCGCCGCCAGCGTCGATGTTGATGCCAGCAGTGCCATCCATAACAGCAGTGATTTTTTCATCATTGATAAGCTCCAGAGATTAACAGCAGTAGGTTTCAACCAGGTGGGCAAAAAAAGATGCCCCAATGGTAATAATCTGATCATTAAAGTCATAACCGGGGTTATGTATCATACAACTCCCTTTTTCCCCATTATCACCGTTGCCTAACAGGAAATAGCAGCCAGGGCGCCTCTGTAACATAAAAGCAAAATCTTCACTGGCATTCATCGGCGAAATCGAAGCGAGCAGCTGCTCATGGCCAAAGACCTGTTGCGCCAGTTTGCTGGCAAAAGCGGTTTCTTCGGCGCTGTTAATCAGTACCGGATAGGAGTCATAGACTTCAATCTCACAACTTGCGCCATAACTTTTCGCGGTGAACTCACTGAGTTGCCGGATACGCTTAATTAGCAGATCGCGTATTTCTGTTTTCATCGCCCGTACCGTAAGTTCCAGTATCGCGCTCTCCGGGATCACGTTCGGGGCGATACCCGACTGAAAGGTCCCGACACTGACTACCGCCGTTTCACCCGGCGGTACATTACGGGCGACGATGCTTTGCAGCGCCATCACCAGCGCCGCCCCGGTCAATACCGGATCAACGGTGCGATCTGGCTGGGCGCCATGTCCTCCCAGACCATGGATAGTGATCTTCACCGTGTCTGCTGAGGCCATAAAATTACCGGCATAAAACCCCAGTTTACCCGCAGGTAATCCCGGCATATTATGCAAGGCAAAGATACGATCACAGGGAAAACGCTCAAACAGCCCCTCTTTCACCATCAGATCCGCCCCTCCCATCGCCTCTTCGGCAGGCTGAAAAATCAGATGTACCGTGCCATTAAACTGACATGCCGGAGAGGCAATATATCTGGCCGCCGCCAGCAAAATCGTCGTATGACCATCATGACCACAGGCATGCATTTTCCCTGGCGCCGTACTGGCCCAGGGTAAGCCGGTGGTTTCGTGAATCGGCAGGGCATCCATATCGGCACGCAGACCTATCGTGCGTGGCGAATCTCCCCGGGTTAATGACCCCACTATCCCGGTTTTACCGACACCATGTGTGACGGTATAACCCCACTGAGTCAGTTTTTCTGCCACCAGCTCACTGGTATTAAACTCGGCAAGGCTTAATTCCGGGTGAGCATGTAAATAATGACGAATGGCAATCATTTCTTCTTCATACGTTTTAATTTCTGGAATTACACCCACTGTCATATCGCTCTCCGGAATATAAAAAAATGATTCATCTGAATAAGATGCCTGATGGGTCAGGCGCTAACCCAGGACACTGAGCGATAGAATAGACAAACAGAATAGTAAAACCAAGTGCGTATCACCTGATGGATAAAGAATATGAATAAGAGCCTGGCCCACCAGGCGTTATTGGCGCAGCCAGTTTGGACACGGACAACGCGGAGAAACCGCAGCGTACAGGTAGTACGTGAGGATTTCGGGCACTGCCCAGGGACAAAATGGCAAGTAAAATAGACTAATGGGCCAGGCGCTTAACGATCAACATTTATTGGCGGCTTTTAATAAAGCATTACATTGTGCTTCAGCAGGTAATCCCGTCCCATCCGTCGGCGAGCACAGTGCATCACTGCTTACCCCAACAGTCGTATAATAACATTGGTATGTTTTTCCGTTGGTGATGGCATGAAATTTAACGGCATCGATCTCTGCGGTACGATGACTAATAATAATTTTATCTGGTGTGGTTCCCAAAGCAAATGCGGCTTTCTCTTTAAGATCACCATCACCGCGCAGACTGTTATCAATCATTCCACATCATGATAACAAAACAGATACAACGATCGATAATATCAGTTTTCTTTTCATGATTTTATTTCCTTGTTACTAAATAGCCATACAAAACAGGTTTCCTGAAAGGAAACCCTGAGCAGATAATGCAATTGAGATATCGGGATACCGCCATAATCATCCATCACTGGGATGAATAGTGCCGATCATAACACCATATCTGCTAATAAACGATGCTCCTGACGAAAATTATCCCTGAAATACGCGACAGGTACTCTCGCTGTCAGTTTAATTGCATAGCTGACAAAGGAAAGGGAGATGACAGATTTTTATATGCGATGATAATTTTTTATTCTGTCGCACTAATGCCTGACGGCCTCAACGAGAGCGACGATCTTATTATCAAAAATTTTACTTTTTTGTTTCATCCAGTTAATGCAGATAAAACTGCCGCCCCTGGAGAGAAAATAGGCCAGCCAGGCGTATCTATATTCCCCCCAGATCTGCTCTTCTTTAATACTCCATAACATCAGTAAAAAGGAAATGAACGCGACAGCAGAAAGCAAAGTAAAAATAACAGAGAATAACAGAGGAACTGGCATCAGTTTATAATGGGATGTTACCGAACTGTTAGGAAAAAACAGGGTGAAGATCGCCGGGATAATAATACATTTTCTGGCTAAAGTGAGTTCATATTCACCAGTATTCACATTAATAATGAGCGCATCGCGAAAAACATTACAGTCACCCGAGGCACTGCACTGGCGCAGCTCATATTTACGGATACGATGTGATTTGCGAAAAGGAATACCATAATCAGGAAGCTGTTTTTCTCTGCCGGTATCTGTTATCAGGCGAATCTGACCATGACAGGGGCTGACATCAATAACTGTCGCCGAATAAGTTTCAATAAATCGGTAAACTTTACCCGACAGGGTAAATTGAGGTAACGCGTGTGCTGTTTGCTGTACATCAGGGTTATACTGATGCGCTAACTCCGCTTCTGGTTGCTTATCACATTGTTTTGCCGAACATCCCATAATCAGTATAAAAGCACTTATCGATAAGCCAATAATACTGATAAAAACCAGACTACTTCCCCCGGTTAAAAAAGCGATGAATGCAGACAGAAATAGCGCAATCAAAAGCTGTTGCACCATAAGAGTACGCATAGATACCCCTTTAATGAATAAAAGCGAAATGGATAATCATCGTAATAAGACAGCCAGGAAACCCACATAAGATAGTTGTAGCTAATTCAGACTTTCTTTATTTACCTTATGCACAAATAGACTAAATAAATCAGCCTGTTATATTAGAATCACATTCTGCCGGGCTTTACAGGAAAGGCAAATCATTTGTACCGATCGATCCATTATATATGATAGATTGTATCTATCATATATTAGTTAATAGATCGTTAATACCGATATTTTCCCCCTTACTGAGATGAATAATGATTATCTGAAAACTGCCTTGCGCTGAAACGGAAATTAACAATAAAGTATCTGCCAGATCCTCACAGACTTCCTCTGTCTGAATATCGTGTTCATGTTGCTTCTATAACAGCAATCTCATTGAATATCATGAAGATTTAGTGTTATTGCAACTCAGCAAAACAAGAATCGATAGGTGATTTTTTTCGGCTGCTACTCTATTTAAATCATTGAAATTTATGTTATGAGTTAAGCTGTGCTGTGAGTCATATCTCATCAATACAGCGATGGCTAATGAGATCGAAAGCATAACATTATTGATCGGATTTTATGCTTTTTGCCATTGCACGATTATTCATGATCCCATTTTGTGTGATGATAATCATCATCTCTATATCATTAAAAATAACTCATTAATCACAGTAAAGTAAAAATAATATAAAAATAAATATCTTTATTTTTAAAAAATACACATCAAGTTAACAAAATGACATTTTTATGCGACTAAAAAGGATCATTAAAATATTATGATCACAAAATAGTTTGTTTAAAATATGAGCCAGGCATTCCTGACACAGCCAGTCTGGACTCGGAGAGTACAGGAAAACCGCAACCAACAGTAAGTAGATGAAAGTTTCAGGCACGGCCTGAAAGCGAACAGGTCAGCAACATAGCCCTGAGGCAACGGTGCTTAAGAGTCTATGCTTATATTGAACGGAGATTTTATGAAGAAAATAAGTCAGTGGTTAGCCATAGTGATTATCGTTAGTGCCTTAGCAGGCTGTAGCTGCAGAGACGCCATCAGAAACTTCAATACCCATATCGGTACTGAGCATACAACCACAGAGGTAAAAAGCGCGATTTTCAAAGCGGGCGCTAAAAATCTCTGGGTTCTCAATGAAAAAAGCCCTGGCGTCATCACCGCAATTCGACGAAACCATGACTACTATGCCGAAATACGTATCAAATACACGGCAACGTCATACAGTATCGATTATACAGACAGCATCAATCTGCATGCTAAACGCGGTAAAATCAGCCGCGATTACAATCGCTGGGTGGCGAGTCTGAATAACGATATCAATGCTAATTTGCATTAAAAATCAGCATATTAAATTAAGCATGAAGCGACGACATATCGGACTTTCCTGACCCAGACAGCTACCGTCGCGCTAAAAAAACACCATCTGAAAAATCAGGTCATGTATTCAACGTGTTTATCATGTTGTATAATCACTCTTTTTAACAGGTGCGCCAGATGGCTAAAATTGATGTAACATGCCCGTTTTGTAAACAAACTGAACCCATTAAAAAGCATGGCCTGGGTAAGTCCGGATTTCAGCGCTATCGCTGTCAGTCATGCTGTCGTACTTTCCAGACCGATTACGCTTATCGAGCCTGCCACCCCGGCATGAAAGAACAAATTGTTGACCTTGCTATGAATAATGCCGGTATCCGTGATACCGCACGGACTCTGCATATCAGCATCAATGCCGTAGTCCGCACTTTAAAAAACCCGCGCCACGATGTGTAACCACATTACCGCTGGATAATCTGCAAATCCAGCTTATCTGTGAAGTGGATGAGATGTGGTCTTTTGCTGGCAGTAAAAAGCAGCAACGCTGGCTGTGGTATGCATGGGAGCCTCGTCTCAAACGTATTATTGCACATACTTTTGGGCGCAGGAGCAAAAAGACACTGCGCAGGTTACTGAGATTACTGTCAGGTTTTCATGTCGCCTTCTGGTGTACCGATAACTTCAGCGCATATGACATACTGCCGGATAAAAAACATATCAGGGGTAAGCTTTACACGCAGCGGATTGAACGGGAAAACCTGAATCTGCGTAACCGGTTAAAGCGACTGAATCGTAAGACTCTGGGGTACTCAAAATCTGTTGAGATGCATGACAGGATCATCGGTACTTTTATTGAGCGCGAATATTATGTTTGAGACGAAATAAACACATTGAATACATCACCCAAAATGGCAAGTAAAATAGCCTAATGGGATAGGCTCTTAGTAACCGTAGTCTCTACCACCCTTTACCCGGGATCCGGCCTGAAGTGCTGAAATACACTGATCGCGCTTTTGCACGTTCGAAAAGTTCGATACGTAGTGATCCGAAATCACCATATATATAATAAGAAGTTGGTACCTTTCTCGCGTGTGAGGAAGCGCACAGAGTTGTATCACGATCGCGGCTGAAAACATAATAACAACGATGGAGGCACCCATATTTTAAACAGGACGCCAGGATTATATATACGCTGAATATTTTCTTTTTAGTTTCCGGTAGAAAAATACCCAGAATATCAGGAATACAAAAAACCATAACAAAAAGTAGTATTTCCGCTAAACCATCCTATTTTTTATTTACCATGCACTAACATTTATAAAAAATCAATGTAACAGCACTGGGGTTGAGTTTATTTTTATTATTACATATTCACGCTATTCTGGGTTGCCAGTACAGATAATCCCGTCAGCAAAACCCTAAATAATTGCGCCTAATAGCGCTACAATTATGCCAGCCGATATTTATTACCAGAGCGTTTCCATAAAGTGACGAATTTTTTTCAACAGTTGCCACATTGAACGGCGCTAATAATTTCCTCAATGTGATCTACTATTTGGCGCACCTATTTAGACCAAGATTCAGTCCTTTAACTGCATTTTTATTATTTTGATGAGAATTTATATCCCATTTTTCTGGTTTACATTTACTCAGCCCCCACGGATCAATCCAGCTAATTGGATCCGGTGCATACTGATACGGGTTTAGTCCGCCAGCAAGCCCTGGCGGGTCCTGGCTGATAAAGCGGCCACATTCCGGACGTAGTAGCGAAAACGATTATAGTGCAGTCTGGTTTCTTCGTCATAGTATTATCCCTGATAACGCAGGGGCTGGTGGATATTCTCTCCGTTGCGGGTTTTCACCTGCGCGGTGCGGCCCCAGCCGTGGTCGACCCATCAGACGATATTGCCCTGGGCATCGGTCAGTTCGCGCGGCAGGCCGGAAGCGTCATTATGATACCAGTATATCCGTGCCTCTTTGTTGTCTTCGCCCGCCCTGTGGGTGGCCTGTACCAGCGAGACGAAGCCGTGCTCGTCTTCGTAAATCCACAGATGGCTGCGCTGGTCGCTGATTTCATTCAGCAGCTGGTCGCCATCCCAGATGAAGACCGTGACCCCGCTGGTGTCCTGTTTCCATGTCCGGCGGCCAAAGCCGTCATAGCCGTAGCGGCTGCGTTGCGTTTTGCCGTTGTGGATACTGACCACTTCTTCCTGCTGATGTTCTGCATTCCAGTGAAGTCGCTGGGTGTCGTTGTGGCCACTGTGTTTTGTGGTCAGATTGCCGAAGTCGTCATCTTCGTAACGCTTATCGGCATACTGCCGCAGACGATTATTGGTCAGTGGCGAGAGTGGCTCGGCCGGGATTTTGCAGGGCTCGCTTTTGCGGCTGTTGCGACTCTGATGGCTGCCGCCCTTTTCACTGCCTGCTTTTTTGGCGCTGAGGGTATGACTGGCACTTTTTCCGGCTGCCCGGCTTTCAGCTTTTACCGCCGTCTTTTCTGCCTGGAGTGCGCTTTTCTCCACCGCTTTCACCGCGCTGGTTTTACCGAGCGCTTTATTAATCGGGGCGGCTATTTTTCCGGCTTTAAATACCCCGCCCGCGCCGGGAACAAAGTTGACTACTGCCGAAGTGGCTGACAGTGCCGCCTGACCATACTCCCCTTCGGCGGTATAGATAACCGCGTTCACACCATCGGCGAGAATGCCCACCACCGGTATCGCGCCGATGATATCGAGCCCGCTGTGCACCATCTCGCCCCATTCAGCCCACCAGTCGTTCTTCACCGGCGGATTAGCGCTGCCGCCATCGACCGTGCCGAGCGGCGGCGGCACATACTGCAGTTTACCGATGGGGTTGCCTTTGCGCATGACCGTTCCCTGTGCTGAATTAAGGCGTGGATGATTGATTCAGAGGAGAGGGTCTGAGTCTGCCACAGGGGTACAATAATCACGATGATATTATTAAGTCGTTAATCATTTTCAGACTTATTCTGCGATCGGCTTCACACAATGAGGAAATTGACAATTGCCTGTGGCCAGGGAAAGTACTGTTTGGTTTGTCGTGCGTGGGAAATTCGAGCCGCCGATCACATTAGACAATCGCACAGGCGTGTTTATCACCGCTCACGCAGGCAACACTCAATATTTGATGTCGGTATATTTAGAGAGAGTTTAAATACACTAAAATCAATCAACTCATGAAGTTAAGGCATAAAAAAAGACATCAGTTGATGTCTGTTTACTACCCTACAGGATTCGAACCTGTGACCTACGGCTTAGAAGATCGAAGATCCACCAGCAACACATTGTAAATAAACAAATTATCCACGCTCGCGCTTGGCTATGTGTCGTTTGAAGTATTTTAGTGTGTTTGCCTGCTCTCTATGCACATTCTGTGGCGACACAAATACGACACAACCTACCCCCACCTAATTATTTATACACTGATTCCGTCCCCACTAATAAAAATAACCCCAATAACTCCGAAATACTTGACTGCCAATACACCAAGAGTTATTATAACTCTACTAAAAGCAACACAGAGAGCCGGAGGATGGATAGCAGGAATGCAATAGCAATGATAGAAGCCGATGGGTGGTATCTGGTAAGAGTAAAAGGCAGTCATCACCAGTTCAAACACCCAACGAAAAAGGGATTGGTAACGGTAAAACATCCACAGAAGGACATACCGCTACCAACACTGAAAAGCATCAAAAAACAAGCGGGGCTCTAAGCCCCACCTCCTGGAGGTTTACATGTTGTATCCAGTTGCTATTGATAAAGGCGATTCATCCTTCGGCGTTCGCGTACCTGATATTCCAGGCTGCTTCTCTGGCGGCGACAATTATCAGGATGCGATTGAGAGCGTGCGTGAGGCTATCGACGCACATATCGAATTACTGGTGGAAAATGGTGAGGCAGTGCCGGAAGCAACCAGCGTGGAAAACTGGCTGGCCGATCCTGATTATGCTGGCGTGGTGTGGGCGCTGGTGGATGTGGACGTTACCCGGTTAATGGGGAAAGCTGAAAAAATTAACGTAACACTCCCTTCTTTGCTGATCCGCCGTATCGATCAGTTTGTCGCTGCGCACCCTGAGTACGGTAGCCGCTCTGGTTTCCTGTCCCGCGTGGCGGCTGATAAAGTAATAGGTAGCGCCAAAATCTAAACTACCGGGGGCAGCCCCCGGTAGTTCAATACACTTTTCATGAAGAGAAGGTCAATGGTTCCGCTACCGCACTAGGCGATTGCTTTCATCCTTTTTCGCTACCCCAAATCAGTTACTATCAAACGCCAACTTGATGCGCCGCGCGATAAATGCGTTCATTTCCGTGAGATAAATGGCATCGCTGCGATGTTTCAATATTTGCAAAAGAATTACAATCCTACCGCTGCATCCTCCCTCTAACCATCTACCGAAAAATACCGGTACAGCGTCGATAACCAAAAAAATACAGGGTACTGCTGAACCGCGTTGATACCTCAACAGTCCCCGATATCAGTTGTCCTACTCAGCCTGTGGAGCAGGCCAGTTGATGCTCGGCGCAGTGTCAGTATCAATTGCTGCCACCGCATCTATATAGTCGAGTACCGCATTCAGCCTCGCGTTTTCATCGTCCGTCAGTTTGCGTCCGGCCTGTAATTTCAATTGAATCACGCTGATAGATGCCATTGCTGCGTCTATCAGCAACTGTTTTTGCTGTTCAGCATCGGCCACCAGTTCATCATGAGAGCGCTCTGGAGGCGGAGGCGCAGTAAATTCCCCTCCTGAATATGACCAGCCTATTCCCGGCGTCTCATTGATATCTGAAATATTAATGAGCTGTTGGTTATCCGGCACTGTGAATTCATTTTCACCATCCCAGGCAATTACATTCACAACGATATCGTTTTTAACTAATGCGTAATTACTCATTATGCGAACTCCTCGATAATACAAATCCCCGCCGCGCCATTCCCGCCTGTCATCTTAGTTCCGCTATAAGCGGAATCGTATGCACCACCGCCGCCTGAGCCATACGCGTGACCACTGATGCCGCCGCCTATTCGCCACAAACAAAATACGAGCCAGCCGTTCCTGCAGGTCTTCGGTATTCATCTGCGGATACAGATCGGCCAGATCACCCAGCAGTTCAGAGGGGTTAGTGCCGCTTTGAACCTGCTTAAACAGCGGAGCCAGCACGGGTTCCAACGTTCCGTTTAATGTCCCGCCGTTCATCAGAATATCCAATGCGTCATCCAGTTGCTCCTGGGCCTGAATATCGGCATCCATCGCTTCGGCAAACGACAGCGGCATCATGCCGCTCCTCTGACGTTCTGACGGCGGCGTCTCGTCAATATCACCGTCCTGCAGCTGGTATTCGCGCTTGAAGTATTGCGGGGTGAACATCACACCGGCACGACTGAGTTTCTCATCGCGACTGGCCTGCAGATCGTCGACGGTTCCCTGTTCCCACATGCGCCAGACGGGGCTGGCCACCTCACCAAAATTCAGCGCAACCACCTGACGTATCACTTGGTTAACCGCGCTTTCAATAATTTCGGCGTCGGCATCGCGGATATCGCTGGTGACCTCCAGACCCGCCTGTGCGGAAGCGCGATTGCTGTTGGCTTCGGTGGTCTGGTTCTGCCCCAGCAGTGCGATGGAGATTTCACTGCGGGCCAGCGTGATGAGGTTCTGGTAAATATCACTGCTGTCGGCCTTGCCTGCGGCCTCTTTGATTTCGATTGAGGAGTCATCGGGGATCGCCGCCACCGCGTCTTCCACCATCGCCTCCATGGAGTCCAGCAGCAGGTCGATTTCACCCTGCGCCGTGCCGCGTGGATGCTTGCCGATAACCCACGGCGAGCCGAATTTCTCGGCAAAACGCACCCAGAACTTCATCCCGCCTTTTTTGAATGTCACGGGCCAGAAGCACATGGACAGGTCGGGAAAACCATATGGATTGTCGTAGGTGGCATCCTGGCGCGGTACCACAAATTTATTGAGTGGTACCGGCTCGCCCTCTAACCCGGCGTCTTTGGCCCGGAAGCGCAGCAGGTTGTCATTGTCGAACTGGAACCACTCAGGCGGTTTGCCCACGATGTCGGTGACTGCCCAGGACTTCACTGAGCGGCCCCACATAATTTCACAGGGCTGATACCCATATAGCACGGCGTCGGTCATCTCGCCGATGATGCGAGAGATATCGATGTCGTCCAGCATATCGCGGATGAAATTGAATACCGGCTCTGAAGCGTGCCCGCGCTCCATGCCGCGCTCCAGCGACTTTACGGCGGCCTTGCGCCGACGGATATCTGCGTCGAGGGTCAGCCCTTTTGCATACAGCGTGACGCTGTGCTGATGGCGTGGATTGAGTTCACCGGAAACCAGCATTAACTCGAGCTGTTTGAGAAGTACGGGAAACGTCTGATCGAGATGACGTAAATCCGCATCACTGAAGGCTCCGGTGATACTGGCGCGGTCTGCCAGGTAATGCAGGTGATTGCCTTCCTGTACCAGCCTTGCGCCAAAGCTCGGCGTGACAGCGGGTTGGGGAGATGCCAAGCTACAGCTTCACTTGGTCTGTCACATGAGCATCCATGATTTTAACATGAGCATAGTGCGGCCACTTCCCTACTGATGGTGTTAATATTTTATTGTTTATTAAATAGTTTTAACCACTCAGAAAATGAAAAAACAAGGGAGAACCAGTAGGTTCGCCGTATGAGTGGCTGTGCTCGATGGGGTGATATATGTTTGCAATTATTTGGATTGTCTGATGTCACTTAGATAATGAGAACCGGGCTACAGACATGCTGGTATTAACCTGTGACACTCGGTTTTAGGATCGATGAAATCGTTGATTAATGTTAGTATTACAGCCAATTTTTCAATGTTCTGACTCCGTCAATGGATCAACGTATTGGGCTTTCCTGATAGCCGAACGTTTGAAACTACAATGCTTAGAATTGATAAGAAAAAAGGAATATATGTCCAGGCTGACTGATTTAATAGCTAAAGCGAAGGCCAAAGACCCACAGTTGGGCGCTGACTTGGATCGAGAAATCAAGATCCTGTCATCACGTCTTCCCTTTGGTCTTAATTTCGAACGACATAGCCCCGAAGTAGTTGAGTTGCCATTACGGCCTATTCGCAAAGGGGACAAGGTTCGCGTTCTGCCAGAGCGTGGTTCTACTAAGAAAGGTGATCAACGGTTATGGCAGGTTAAAACCATCCACAAGACGAAGAAGGTCGCTGATCTGGAGTTGCTGGGCAGGGTTGAGGTCGAGACTCAGACTGTAGCACTGAGCGACCTTGTAGTTATAGCTGAATTTCGTGACATGATCTGGCCGGGATTAGTTAGTACGGGAAAAGTGCAACGCGGCGGTGACAAGCCTTTCCATTCAGTGATCAATGGCGAGAACTACCATGTGTTGAAAGCGTTGACATACACTCATAGGGGAAAGGTAGACGCAATTTATATTGACCCACCGTATAATACAGGGGCTAAAGACTGGAAATACAATAACGATTACGTAGAAGGTGACGACATCTATCGACACAGCAAATGGCTGGCAATGATGGAACGTCGCTTGCTAGTAGCTAAGGAATTGTTAAATCCGGTAGATTCGGTGTTGATCGTCACTATTGATGAGAAGGAATATCTGCGGCTGGGATTGTTGCTGGAGCAAATATTCCCGGAAGCTAACGTGCAGATGGTCTCATCAGTCATAAATCCAAAGGGAGCTTCCCGTGGAAACGGATTTCGACGTACTGACGAATACCTCTATTTTGTAATGTTTGGAGCTTCATCACCTGCACGCCTTCAGCTTGGTGCTGATTGGGCTAGTTCTGCGTCAAGTACAGTAGACGATAGTGACGAAGGGAAAGCACCATCAACGCCAGAATGGACATCAATGATGCGACGTGGTTCACACGCCGCCCGTGCGGAGCGGCCTGGGCTTTTTTTCCCAATATATGCAACTCCTGATGGAAAACGAATTGTTGAGGTTGGCGAGAGCATTCCGTTAGGAGCTGAACTCCCACAGGACAGACCCGGACTGACGACTATTTGGCCTCTACGTTCAGATGGTTCAGAAGGTGTTTGGCAAGTTGGGCCTGCGGAATTACGAAGCCGCATTGAGCAAGGTAGGGTTAGACTAGGACGAGCAACTTCCTATGGTTTTGTCGTAAATTATCTTCCTGATGGTGCGTATGCAGCGGTATTGTCTGATCTTTTCGAAATACATGGTCGTGCTGAGGACGGCTCACTGATAGCAACAGGTCGTCGCGATACTCGACGAGTCGCCCCCTCACAGTGGAAAATTGCTTCTCATAATGCCTCTGAGTATGGGACCGCCCTTCTTCGGTCTTTGTTACCGTCGAGAACTTTTCCATTCCCTAAATCGCTTTATGCTGTCGAGGATGCTCTTCGCTTTTTTGTTGCTAACAAGCCCAAAGCAATCATTCTCGATTTCTTTAGTGGCTCAGGAACAACAGCCCACGCAGTCATGCGCCTGAACAAGCAGGATGGCGGTTGTCGTCAGTGCATCTCTGTCACTAATAACGAAGTCGCTGCCGACGAACAAAAAAAATTGCTACAACAGGGCTTTCGCCCCGGAGACTCTGATTGGGAAAAGTGGGGCATCTGTGACTACATAACCAAACCACGTGTACAGGCCGCCATCACAGGAAAAACGCCGAAAGGACAACCTATTAAGGGTAATTATAAATTTATCAATGAGTTCCCAATGTCTGAAGGCTTTGAGGAAAACGCTGAGTTCTTCACCCTGACCTACGAAGCTGAGAAATCGGTTAGCTACAACCTAGCATATGCGCGCATTGCGCCGTTGCTGTGGTTGCGAGCAGGCGCACGCGGCAAACGTATTGACACACTTCCCGCGGAAGGATGGGTAGTAACTGATGCCTATGGACTGCTGTCGGCGGTTGATCAGGCTACACCTTTCATTGACGCTATTAGCGATGCCAGTGAAGTGCGCGTGGCCTTCATCGTTACCGATGATGATCGGCACTTCCAGGCTGTCACCAGGCGTCTGCCAAGAGGTGTTGAGCCGGTACGTTTGTACGAGTCGTACCTGACCAATTTCAGCTTCACCAGTGGGGAATTAACAGAATGAAGTTCACTCTAAAAGACTATCAGCGCGATGCGGTACGTGATTCGCTGGTGAATCTCAGAAAAGCTCGCCGTTACTGGCATAACGAAAATGACAAGAGCGCCTTCTCTTTAACGGCAGTGACCGGTGCGGGTAAGACTGTTATGGCTGCCGCTGCGTTTGAAGCATTGTTTCATGGCGACGACGAATTTAATTTCGATGCCGATCCCGGCGCGGTAGTGATCTGGTTCAGTGACGATCCTGCACTTAACGAGCAAACCCGCTTTCGCTTGATGGAAGCCAGTGACCGTATCAACTACAACGATATGGTCGTGGTTGAACATCCTTTCAGTCGGCGCAAATTTCAGGCTGGAAAAATCTATTTCCTTAACACGCAGAAGTTTGGCAAAAAAAGCCTGCTGGTACGCGGGTTCGATGATAAAGGCGGGCTCTTCGAAGCAGCTCCTGATGCACAGGCTTATACGCTATGGGATACCATCCAGAACACCATTGAAGACCCGGATCTAACCCTCTATCTGGTGCTCGACGAAGCGCACAGAGGTATGGGCTCGTCAACGGCTTCCAGTGAAGCTGCTAAGAGTACTATTGTGCAACGTCTAATCAATGGTTCGGCTGGAGTGAAAGGTATTCCAGTAGTGTGGGGTATTTCTGCCACAGTTGAACGTTTCGACAATGCTATTGCCAATGCCGGTCATCATGTCAAACTGCCGAACGTGGTGGTTGACTCAGCTAAAGTGCAGGAATCGGGACTTATCAAGGACGATATCATTCTTGGTGTACCGGATGAAGCCGGAGACTTCGATACTGTATGGGTACGCCGTGCTGCCGACAGACTCAGAGAAGTGACCGATGCCTGGGCAGAGTATGCAAAACAACAGGAAACTGCGCGCGAAGTAGTGCCGCTGATGGTATTCCAGGTACCCAATACACCTGACCCGAACGAAGTGGGGCGTTGGCTGGATACGCTATTCTCTCGCTACCCCGAATTGCCCATTGACAGTGTTGCTCATGTTTTCGGTGAACATACCACACAGCGTTTCGGCCAACACCAGGTACATTATATTGAACCGCAGCGGGTGCAGGAATCAACTTGGGTGCGAGTACTGATTGCTAAAGATGCAATCAGCACTGGCTGGGATTGCCCGCGTGCCGAAGTAATGGTTTCCTTCCGCGCTGCCAGCGACAAAACGCATATTACGCAATTGCTAGGGCGTATGGTGCGTACTCCACTGGCAAGGCGTATTCCGGGTAATGAGCGCTTAAACTCAGTAGAATGCCTGCTGCCCAAGTTTAATACCAATACAGTGAGAGATGTCGTCAATACCTTGTTTAAGGGCGATGATACATCTCCTCCGAGCGGACGTATCTTGGTTAACCCTGTGGAGATGAAACCTAACCCGGCGGCTTCAGCTGCCGTATGGGAAGTATTTGAAGCGCTACCTTCACAAACCCGACCACAGAAAGGAGCCAGACCAGCCAAACGTCTGACCGCGCTGGCACAGGAACTGGTTGATGACGGCATTCTTGATGGGGCAGTCAGGAAAGCCCATGCTGCTTTGCACGCTGTCCTGGAAAAATTCCAAACAGAAAATGCTGAAAAAATCAAAAACAAGCGCAATGCAGTGCTCGTAGTGGATGGTAAAGCTGTGGTTGCCAGCCTGAAGAATAAAGCCATGACCTTCAACGAATTTTGGGAGGAGGCGGACATAGCGGTGATTGATGACGCCTACCGGCGCGCAGCCCGAATCTTCAGCCCAGATGTTTCACGTACCTATGTCGAATATCTGGCCGATAAGGTCGCGGATCGAGAAGAGGATGCTGAGGAGTATTTGGAAGCAATCATGGAAGCTCGTGTGACCGTTGCTGGTTTGGGGCTAGTAATAGAGGTGCAGGATTACTTCGATGCCGAGGCTGATAAACTGGCGAAGGCGTGGCTGGCTGAGTACGCGCAGCAGATTAAGATCTTGAAAGATGAGCGTAAAGAGGCTTATCGTCAAATCGCCGAAATGAGTACCGAACCGCAGGACGTGGATCTGGTCAGGCCGGAGAACAAGTTTGAAATGACCAGGGCGCGTGAAGGTGAGAAGGAAACTGACCTTCCTGTCTGGAAACACCATTTGTTGTGTGACGAAAACGGGAACTATCCGGCTCAGTTGAACCATTGGGAAACCACGGTTTTTGAGATAGAAACCAAACGTGAAGGATTTGCTTTCTGGTATCGTAACCCACAATACACAGGGCCGTCGTCACTAGGCATCGCCTATGTTGAAACCGAACAATACAAAATTGTTCGTCCCGATTTCCTGTTCTTTGCCGAACAGAATAGCGAAATTGTTGTGGATTTAGTAGATCCACATAGCCTACATCTGGCTGATGCTATGCCCAAGCTGAAAGGCCTGGCGTTGTATGCCAAACATCATTCTGATGCTTTTAGACGAATCGAATCCGTCGCTGAAGTGAAGGGTAAATTGCGGGTTTTGGATTTGAAACGGCAGGATGTTCAGGACGCTGTGGCTGCGGCTGAAAGTGCAGAATTATTATTTAGCAGCAATCTTGCGGATTATTATCAGTAATCTATTGATAATCAAGAAACGGAATGGCCTTTTATGAGTAAAAGGCCATTCATAAAAATACTATCCTCGATTACAACCAAAACAATGTTTCCCACCAAATACTTTTAATATATTTAATCAGATAATCCAATTAATTACGATTATAGAAGGATACCATTTAGCCTGCATCTACATATCCCAATCAATTCACATAACAGGGCTCTCCGCTCACCAATATGAGCTCTGTCGAGGAAGATACAGACCTGAAATTGGTCAGTACCACCATAACAATTCGAGTTAAGATAGGGTGATACGAGCGGATTAATCACATAGTAAAGTATATAAGAATGATTTCTGAGACCATCCTCATCGTCCTTCACCATACATGACCTCGTTCACATATGCATAATTTCTTCTTTTACGAACCAACCTGACGCAATTACGGTCCGTTCAACTAAATCGGGCGCTTTAGTGTACGCGACGACAGCGAGGCTTTTCTGTGCCCTGCTGCAGATAACATAAAAAAGGCGGCGCGATCTTTTAGGCGAAGAGTCCCCTCCTGCACTTTCGTTTTCCTGATCCGTTTTAGAGTGCGGTGTGACACCCAGTAGCTTATCGTAACTGAACATGAATCCACGGGCCTCTTCATCATCCAGAATAGCCATGACTCGAGGAAACTGCAGTCCCTTCACTCCCTGATGAGTGTCGTAGGAAGATGTGGATGAAATATAGCTAATGTAATTTTCCAGTTCACGGGTGGATGCGCTCAGAGATCGGCTCCAGGCCTCATGCTCTTTGTTGACGTCCACTTCCTCTGTGGATTCATCATCCTTATATGGCACCAGCGCCAGGTGAAGCAGGAAAGCCTCAGGCAGGATCAGCAATTCCCCTTCATGAATCAGTTTGCACACTTCTAGGGTGTGTCCCGTAACTATTTTTTGTACAATCTGGTATCTGTCTCACTATAGAAAGTCCTTTAGATATGGCTCGCTACGATTTCCCGGATGAGGCGTGGGCACTGATCTCTCCCATGCTGCCACCTGAAAAAGCCTCTTCCAGAGGGGGACGCCCTTATTTTTCTCACAGACACGTCATGAATGGCATATTCTGGATCCTTTGTTCCGGTGCCCCATGGCGGGATTTACCTGAACGTTACGGCTGCTGGAAAACGATATATAACCGTTTTAACCGGTGGTCAAAAAGTGGCGTAATGAACAGTATTTTCAATAAATTACTTCAGATACTTGATGAAAAATCGTTGATTGACTGGGATGTCATCGCACTTGACGGAAGTAACATCAGGGCCCTGAAAGCGGCTGCGGGTGCAAAAAAAAATATCCCGATGACTCAGATGACCATGGGCTGGGTCGCTCACGCGGCGGCTTTGGCACCAAAATCCATCTGGCAACAGATGGTACAGGATTACCCTTAAGTTTCTGCCTGAGCGGTGGGCAGGCTCACGAAAGTCAGTACGCAAAACCCTTACTCAGACAAATCGGTGTTATTCGAAAAAGTGGTTGTCTGAAGTCGCGCCCCAAAGCTGTGCTGGCGGATAAAGGATACTCAGGCGGTAATCTTCGTATTTATTTAAAAACGAAGGGAATAAAGGCAGTTATTCCTTTCAAATCAAACGAAAAAGCAAGCCGTGATGGTCGTCGAGCGCTGGATCGTCAGTTATATAAAAAGCGCAATGTGGTGGAACGCTGCTTTGCAATACTGAAAGAAAACCGTCGAATAGCCACGCGCTCAGAAAAAACAGCCAGAAACTATCTGAGCATGCTAAAACTGGGGGCAATCAGGTTGTTTTTAAGGCGGTTGTTAGGTTAAGGGACACAGCCTAGAATGGGGAAAGCCAAGTTCTCGCCAAGAAACACTTTTATCTTGTCTATTTGGCATTGTGCTTCCCGGAAGAGCAATAGTGGATCGTCTGCATATTCGAGGCGCGAACTCGAAAAAACAGGCGAGTACTTACGCATGATAGTAGCAATTTTAAAATCATCATTACTGCGAATTGCGTCAATCGGTAGGTTTCGCACTTCTGACTTTTACATCTGTTAGCGCCATTGGCTGCTCTCCATCACTGAATGTTGGTACAAAAAGCCATTGAACAGGGTTGTACCAACACATATACCAACAAAGATTACTTGATGTGGGTTTATGCCGATAGACTCAGGTTGAATTTGAATACGTGGTTTAGAGCTAATTTACTGAATTTCAGGCATAAAAAAAAGACGTCAGTTGACGTCTCTTGAATTGAATTTGGCGCGCCCTACAGGATTCGAACCTGTGACCTACGGCTTAGAAGGCCGTTGCTCTATCCAGCTGAGCTAAGGGCGCATTAAGAAATGGTTGTATCATGACGTGAAACAGCGTCGAATTATACGGTCAATGGCCAGTGAGTCAATGCCTTTTCTATGAAACACTGATTATGGTGATAACTCCCTTGCTGGCGTGGCCGTTAAGGTGAAATTTTCGTCGCTGATCGGCGATAAAAGCTGAAACGACCACTGACAGCAACGCTGGCTTCTGACAAAATATCAACCTTCCGGTGGGTTACGATAAGGATGGAATTCTCTTTCTGATGGCAGCAATAATTATTGATGGTAAAGCAATAGCACAACAGGTGCGCGCAGAAGTCGCGGAAAAAGTCAAAGCCCGTATAGCCACTGGCAAGCGCCGCCCAGGATTAGCGGTAGTACTCGTTGGCAGTGATCCGGCATCACGGATCTATGTAGACAATAAACGAAAAGCCTGTGAAGAGGTCGGCTTCATCTCCCGTTCATATGATCTCCCGCAAACCATCACTGAACCCGAACTGCTGGCACTGATCGATACACTGAATGCCGATGACACCCTCGATGGCATTCTGATCCAGCTTCCCCTGCCCTCGGGCATCGACAATACCAAAGTGCTGGAACGTATCGCTGCCGATAAAGATGTGGATGGTTTCCACCCCTATAATGTTGGCCATCTGTGCCAGCGTGCACCGCTTTTGCGTTCATGTACGCCAAAGGGAATAATGACCCTGCTTGCGCATTACGATATCGATACTTACGGTCTGAATGCGGTTATTATCGGTGCTTCCAATATCGTTGGTCGTCCAATGTGTATGGAATTATTGCTGGCTGGCTGCACGACAACGGTGGCACATCGCTTTACCCGCAATCTGCGACAACACGTCGAACAGGCGGATCTGCTGGTCGTTGCAGTCGGTAAACCCGGCCTTATTCCTGGTGAATGGATTAAAAAAGATGCTATCGTTATTGATGTCGGCATTAACCGCCTGGACAACGGCAAAGTGGTGGGGGATGTCGGGTTTGAAGAGGCCGTGAAACGCGCAGCTTATATTACCCCAGTTCCCGGTGGCGTTGGCCCGATGACTGTCGCAACTCTTATTCAGAATACGTTACAGGCGTGTGAAGAGTACCATGATACACCACAGGATTAAGATGAAAGATTTCTCTTTAGGTCAGCATACTTATATCGCATTGTGTGATTTGCTCAAACTGGAAGGCTGGAGTGAAAGCGGCGCCCAGGCTAAACACCTGATTGCCAGCGGAGAGGTGAAAGTCAACGGCATCACAGAAACCCGTAAACGCTGTAAAATTGTCGCGGGACAAATCGTCAGCGTTGCGGATCGCAGTATCAGAGTAACTGCCTGACCCACTTGGTTATTGATGCAGCAATCTGGACACCGATAGCGCGCAGAAACCGCAGCGTACAGGGGGTACGTGAGGATTTCTGGCACTGTCCAGAGCCAGAATGGCAAGTCAAATAGCCTGATGGGCCCGGTGCTAAGCCGCTTGATTATCGGCTCAGGTGACCGCCTGCGCGGTCACCGCCGAAAAATATTCCTGCTGCCTGTTATTTCTGGTTACTGAGCCAGTCATTCATCTGGTTTATCTCTTTTTTCTGCGCATTTATAATCTCCTGCGCCAGTTTTTTCATCTCAGGGTCCTTCCCGTATTTCAGTTCAGTTTCCGCCATTGAGATTGCGCCTTCATGATGCGCCGTCATTCCTTTGGCAAAAGCTTTATCGGGATCAGGATCAGCAATACCAGCCATCATTTTTTCATGCATATCTTTCATGCCGTCCATATATTCCTGTGTGACAGGCGATGATGCCATTTCTGGTGTGTGCATCTTCGCATGTTCAGCGGCGATGACCGGCATCGCTGACATGAGTAGTACCAAAAGAGATGTTTTGATTTTCATAACAATACTCCGTTTATCAAATGGGGACAGGATAATTATAGTTAAGAGCGATAAACAAGCCATTCCATTTAGTGCCTGGCCCATCAGGCTTATTTACTTACCATTTTAGCCCTGGGCAGTGCCTGAAATCCTCACGTACACCTATACGCTGCGGTTTCTGCGCGCTGTCCGTGTCCAGGCTGGCTGCGTCAATAACGCCGGATGGGTCAGACGCTTAGACAAAAAAAGAGAGCACTGTAAAATACAGTGCTCTCGGTTCGTTTTGTAGCAATCCAGCTACATGTATGCTCCCTGCTCATCCATGAAAACTTTTCCTGAGGCCCTTCCTGACCGCGTTTATCCTTAAACTTATGCATCCTGCTTCCACACAACTCCGATGTGGAATAACTTTTCCGTAAGCTTATCCCGAATCTTCCTGATTCATCTTTCATCATGAAAGGCTCTCATTCTCCCTCCTGGAGGTGTCCCTGTACGCGCTCCGGCGTTTCATCCTGAAAGCATTCCCTGCGACGTTTCCCGGTTATCTGACGTAAGAATCATCATCCTGATGTGCGCTTCGTCATTCACGACTCCCGTTCAACGCTTATAAGGTTACTGTTCCCTGATAATCTTACAAGACACATTAAGAAAATCCCTTAAGGCTTATCTTATCAATAAACAAATAACATACTGAATTAAATAATATTTTTAAAATAACTAACGATAAGATATGACTTAATTAATGATAATCTCTTACAGTGTCTGTAAGAGATATCTCACAATCGGTCAGGCGATATGGATTACAACACCGGAACCAGCTGATCAAGAAAATTGGCCAGCGAAGGGGATAGTACCTTGCGATGACTGTGCCCGAGTGTCTCTTTAATAATCTCACCATTCAGATTACAGACCGAAATGACCGCCTGATCATCATCATCCAGCGTGGCGATAAATAATGTCGGTGACAATTTCCGCTGCTTTTGCATCACCAGATGGCCGATTAAGTTTGCCTGTAAACGCTGAAAATCGTCGTCGCTCCAGGTTTGCAGGAGCGTCAGGGTGATATCGGCAAAGCGTGCTGCCATATCACCAGCAAACTGCGTCGTATAGTACTGATGAACGGCGGGCTGGATCACAATCTCTAATGCCCGTTCTACACCACTGAGATTCGGCGGTAAGGTAAAGGATTGTGGTTGCCAGAAAACGGCGTGATCCTCTACCGTGCTGATACAGGGCGAAGGGATGTCATACAGTGCTTCGCTACGTGGCAGGCTGGCGCACTGCTGCTGCCAGGCGGCGCAATAACGTCGGGTAAATGTTTGTAATGCTACTGTCGTTTGCCGATCCACCGGTTTCTCTCTTTGTCACAGACAGGGTACACTTAGCCGATAGTGTACCTGCTTTACAACGGTGAAACATGTCTTCTTATGATCAGCATCAGGCTCTGGCGGGTCTGGTACTTGGTAAATCAACAAATTACTGTGATACTTATGATCCTTCGCTGTTGCAGGGCGTGCCACGTTGTCTCAATCGTGAGCCGCTGGGTTTGCAGGCGGGAAATCTGCCTTTTCATGGCGCGGATATCTGGACCCTGTATGAACTGTCATGGCTAAACGCTAAAGGCGTGCCACAAGTGGCCGTCGGCCATGTGGAAATTGAGGATTCCAGTATCAACCTGGTGGAGTCGAAGAGTTTTAAGCTGTATCTCAATAGTTTCAATCAAACCTGTTTCGATAACTGGCAGGCTGTTCAGGCGACGCTGAGGCGCGATATCAGCGCCTGTGTGCAAGGGGAAGTCAGCGTTTCCCTTTCGCGACTCGAGGCACTGGAAGGTCAGCCCATATCCCCACTCGCGGGAGTTTGTATCGATGATCAGGATATCACCATTACACAATACGCTTTTAACGCCAGTCTATTACAGGATGCAACAAGTGATCAGCGAGTCCATGAGACATTAGTCAGCCACTTGCTAAAATCCAACTGCCTTATCACCCACCAGCCCGACTGGGGATCGGTGCAAATCGAGTATGAAGGGCCAAAAATCGATCGTGAAAAGCTGTTACGCTATCTGGTGTCATTTCGCCACCACAATGAGTTTCACGAACAGTGCGTCGAGCGTATTTTTCATGATTTGCTGCATTTCTGCCAGCCACAGTTGCTATCTGTCTATGCTCGTTATACCCGTCGCGGCGGCCTGGATATCAATCCCTGGCGTAGTAATACCCATTTTGTGCCGCCACCAGGACGTCTGGCACGCCAGTAAGCGGGATTTTTCATGTTTTGCGTATCACTACGCAAAAGTGAGGTTGTGAAGGTTGTGAAAAGCGCTGCTGGCAAGCATATTGTTAACATTAAGAGCCTGGCCCACCAGGTGCTAAGGAAACCCCATTATTGAGTAAGGAGAGTCACTTGATTACACATGTTAGTCCACTTGGTTCAATGGATATGTTGTCTCAACTGGAAGTGGACATGCTTAAACGTACTGCCAGTAGTGACATCTATCAGCTTTTCCGTAATTGCTCCCTGGCGGTACTGAACTCGGGCAGCCAGACAGATAACAGTCAGGAGCTTCTGTCGCGCTTTAAGAATTTCGATATTAATGTGCTGCGTCGTGAGCGGGGCGTCAAACTGGAGCTTATCAACCCGCCAGAGGAAGCGTTCGTTGATGGCCGGATTATCCGCTCTCTGCAAGCCAACCTGTTCGCCGTGCTGCGCGATATTCTGTTCGTTTACGGACAACTGCACAATACGGTCGCGTTCCCGGAAGCCGATCTCAACAACCCGGTATATATCACCAATCTGGTCTTTTCGATCCTTCGTAACGCGCGGGCGTTACATGTGGGTGAGGAGCCGAATCTGATCGTCTGCTGGGGCGGTCACTCAATTAATGCCAGTGAATATCTGTACGCGCGTCACGTCGGTACACAACTGGGTCTGCGTGAACTGAATATTTGTACCGGCTGTGGCCCCGGTGCGATGGAAGCCCCGATGAAAGGGGCGGCAGTGGGTCACGCCCAGCAACGTTATAAGGACAGCCGTTTTATTGGTATCACTGAGCCTTCGATCATTGCTGCTGAGCCGCCTAATCCGCTGGTCAACGAGCTGTTAATCATGCCAGATATCGAAAAACGGCTTGAAGCCTTTGTCCGACTCGCCCACGGTATTATCATCTTTCCTGGCGGTGTCGGCACAGCGGAAGAGTTGCTGTACCTGCTCGGCATTTTAATGCACCCGAATAATCAATCTCAGGTTTTGCCGCTGATCCTCACCGGGCCACAGGAAAGCGCTGACTACTTCCGTGTGCTGGATGAGTTCATTGTTCATACGCTCGGTGAATCAGCACGCCACCATTACCGCATTATTACCGGTGATGCCGCAGAAGTAGCACGACAAATGCGCAAAGCCATGCCGCTGGTGAAAGAGTGCCGTCTGGAAACCGGCGATGCTTACAGCTTTAACTGGTCGATCCGCATCCCGTCAGAGCTGCAGATGCCATTTAATCCGTCTCATGAAAACATGGCTAATCTCAAACTCTCACCGGATCAACCCGTTGCCACCCTCGCCGCTGATCTGCGTCGGGCGTTCTCCGGTATCGTTGCGGGGAATGTTAAACAAGTGGGCATTCAGGCTATCGAAAAATTCGGCGCTTACAAACTGCATGGCGATCCGCAAATCATGCACCGTATGGATGAGCTGCTGCAGAGTTTTATCACTCAGCACCGAATGAAACTCCCCGGCGGCAGCGCCTATGTCCCGTGCTATGAAATTCACGCCTGATTAATACGCTATCATCGGGTCAGGATCATCATCCCTGACCCGGATGGTCTCTCCTGTCCGCTTCCCCTGACACGATGGAAAAATAACATCAATTGTTAAAAGCTAACATTATTGTGTCAAAAATAACCATATCGATAACATGTTATCGCAATTGCGATCACGATCACTGATACACACCAGCAATAAATATATCTTCTCGCCGCCATCTCTAGTGTAAAATTTCTTAAATTAATAAGTTTAAAGCATTTAATGTCGAAAGCTAGATCTTAATCATTCTCTTTCCGCTATTTTTTCCAGGAGATAAAGATGGAAAATACTCAGGTCAGTATGCCCATTTCAGAAGCCACCCAGAGTGACTGGCAAAAAACCGATACCATGTGGATGCTAGGACTGTATGGTACAGCGATCGGTGCAGGCGTGTTATTCCTGCCAATTAACGCCGGTGTCGGTGGTATGATCCCCCTGATTATCATGGCGATCCTTGCTTTCCCGATGACCTTTTTCGCCCACCGTGGCATGACCCGTTTTGTCCTGTCGGGCAAACAACCTGGCGAAGATATTACCGAAGTCGTCGAAGAACACTTCGGTAGCGGAGCAGGAAAACTGATTACCCTGCTCTACTTTTTTGCTATTTATCCTATTCTGCTGGTATACAGTGTTGCCATCACCAATACTGTTGAGAGCTTCATGACCCATCAGCTGCAGATGACAGCACCGCCGCGTGCCATCCTCTCGCTGGTGTTAATTATCGGTATCATGACCATTGTCCGTTTCGGCGAACAGATGATTGTTAAAGCCATGAGTATTCTGGTATTCCCGTTCGTTATCGCCCTGATGATTCTGGCGTTCTATCTGATTCCACAATGGAATACCAGTTCGCTGGCAACGCTCTCCCTGAGCAGTGCTAGCACGAGCGGACACGGCCTGTGGATGACACTCTGGCTGGCTATTCCGGTAATGGTATTCTCCTTTAATCACTCCCCGATTATCTCATCCTTCGCCGTGGCGAAGCGGGAAGAGTATGGTAATGGCGCGGAGAAAAAGTGCTCCCGTATTCTGGCCCGTGCGCATGTCATGATGGTACTGACAGTGATGTTCTTCGTCTTCAGTTGCGTACTCAGCCTGTCGCCTGCTGATCTGATTGCGGCAAAAGCACAGAATATCTCTATTTTGTCCTATCTGGCTAACCACTTTAATGCACCCGTTATCGCCTGGATGGCCCCGATCATTGCCATCATTGCCATCACTAAATCTTTTCTCGGCCACTATCTGGGAGCGCGTGAAGGCTTTAATGGTATCGTAATCAAATCGCTGCGTAGTAAAGGTAAAAGCATCGAAATCAGCAAACTGAATAAAATCACCGCGCTATTCATGCTGCTCACCACCTGGGCTGTCGCCACATGGAATCCAAGCATTCTCGGGATGATCGAAACACTTGGTGGCCCGGTTATCGCGATGATCCTGTTCCTGATGCCTATGTATGCCATCCATAAAATCCCGGCCATGCGTCAATACAACGGTAAGATCAGCAATATCTTTGTTGTGATCATCGGACTGATAGCAATTTCCGCGATTTTCTACTCTTTATTCAATTAACGTAACTACGCCACCCAGCGGTGGCGTATTTCCCGATAACACTGGATGCATCATGATCAGCGTATTTGATATTTTTAAAATTGGCATTGGTCCTTCCAGCTCCCACACTGTCGGCCCAATGAAAGCAGGCAAACAGTTTATCGACGATCTGATCGCCCGCAAGCAACTGTCTGAAGTCACCACAATTATTGTTGATGTTTACGGCTCTCTTTCGCTGACCGGGAAAGGACACCATACCGATATCGCGATTATTATGGGTCTGGCAGGAAATCTGCCTGACAACGTAGAGATCGATACTATCCCTGCATTTATTCAGGATGTTAATACCCACGGACGCCTTATGCTGGCCAATGGTCAACAGGAAATCGCCTTTCCGGTTGATCAATGTATCAATTTTCACAGTGAAAACCTGCCACGGCATGAAAATGGCATGCGCCTCACCGCATTGAACGGTGACAACGTCCTCTATCATCAGACTTACTACTCTATCGGCGGCGGATTTATTGTCGATGAACACCATTTTGGCCAGCGTCACGATGCTCCAGGCCAGGTGCCTTATCCGTACAAAAGTGCAGCGGATTTACAAAGGCACTGCCTCAAACACGGGCTTTCGCTTTCCGGCCTGATGATGAAAAATGAGCTGGCGCTACATAGCCGGCAAGAGCTGGAACACTATTTTGCCGCGATCCATGCGGTGATGATCCACTCAATAGAACATGGGATAGCGACAGAAGGCGTGTTACCCGGCAGGCTACGCATCCCCCGTCGGGCTCCAGCCTTACACCGGATGCTGGTCAGCCAGAGTTACAATAAAGATCCGATGACCGTTGTTGACTGGATCAATCTGTTTGCCCTGGCGGTCAGTGAAGAAAATGCCGCCGGGGGTCGTGTGGTGACTGCGCCGACCAACGGTGCCTGCGGCATCGTACCGGCAGTCCTCGCCTATTATGATAAATTTATCGATAAAATTAACGCCGATTCTCTGGCGCGTTACCTGCTGACTACCAGCGCTATCGGCTCACTGTATAAAATGAATGCTTCCATCTCGGGTGCAGAGGTGGGCTGCCAGGGGGAAGTCGGGGTTGCCTGTTCGATGGCTGCAGCAGGTCTGGCTGAATTGCTGGGTGCCAATCCTGTTCAGGTGTGTATCGCGGCTGAAATTGCTATGGAGCATAACCTTGGCCTTACCTGCGATCCCGTCGCCGGACAGGTTCAGGTGCCCTGTATCGAGCGCAACGCCATCGCTGCGGTTAAAGCGGTCAATGCCGCACGGATGGCCTTACGCCGCGATAGCGAACCCCGTGTCTGTCTTGATAAGGTGATCGAAGCCATGTATGAAACCGGCAAAGATATGAACGCCAAATATCGTGAAACGTCGCGCGGTGGTCTGGCACTAAAAATTATCGCCTGCGATTAAGCACCCTGATGGCGTGATACCGCCTCAATGAACGCAGTATCACGCCAGGTCATAGGCGATCACCCAGGACGTAGAGCGGATTACCGCTCCTATGCGATCCGCAAAGTGTTAACGTTGATCACGTCGCCCACCGACAGCGGCCCATAAGCGGCGCACATGTACCGTGACCTCTTCACGATCATGGTACAACTGGCGTGCCTGCAGCTGAGCGTTGACGCCATGCTCATCCAGTTGTTGCTGAATAAAAGCGAGATTACGCGATAATTCCTCGTAACGTTTTTTCATCGGCAGTTTGAGGTTGAAAATCGTTTCCCGACACCAACCCTTGACCAGCCATTGCGCCATCAGTGCCGCGACTTTCGCCGGTTTCTCCACCATGTCGCACACCATCCAGGAGATATTTTGTCGTTCGGGACGATAGCGGAAACCATCTTCACGCCGCCAGATCACCTGACCGGTGTCGATCAGGCTCTGTGCCATCGGGCCATTATCTACCGCCGTGACCCACATATTGCGTTTGACCAGTTGATAGCTCCAGCCCCCAGGACAGGCCCCGAGATCCACGGAATACATCCCATTTGCCAGCCGCTCATCCCATTCATCTGCCGGGATAAAGACATGGAATGCCTCTTCCAGTTTCAGGGTCGAGCGACTCGGGGCATCAGCCGGAAATTTCAGTCGCGGGATCCCCATATAGAAGGGAGAATTGTTATGGCTATAAGAATAACCGCAGTAACAGCAGCCCGGTGCGACAAAAAACAGATGGATCACCGGACGCTTCGGCGCAGCGTAATCACTCAGCACCCCCGCTTCACGCAATGCCGAACGCAACGGGACGGTCAGTTTACGACAGAACTTGAGCAGCGCTTTACTTTCGTTGGTATCGGCAACCTCTACCCGTAAATCTCCCGCTTTTTCTATCTGATCCTGCAATCGGGCGACGATGGGCGTGATACGATCATCCGGCGGCAGATCACGCAGCAAGTCACCCGCTAGAAACATCTGGCGGGCAAAGATCAGCGAGCTAAACGATAGCTCACGTATCAGTTTGTCGCCATCCGTGGGCTGATAGCATTCAAAAATGATATAGCCACTATCCGGTTTGACCCGCGCAAAACCGAACACCTCAAGACGGGAGGCTTTATCGCTGATTTCGGCGGCACACTCCTTTTCAAATCCGGGACGGCAATAAAGAATTACCTTATTCATGCGCAATGTTCCTGGACTTCAGGCGAACAGCCCCCATTAACATTAGCAGCCAACCGACCAGAAAGCAGGTTCCCCCTACCGGAGTGACGAATGCCCACAGGCGTAAATGAGAGAGCGCCAGACAATACAGGCTACCGCTAAATAAAACGGTCCCCAGCGCCAGAAAGATACTGCTCCAGTAGAACCAGATACTGACACGGCGTTGCATGGTTATCGCCAGCCCCCAGATAGCCAGGGTATGAAAAGCCTGGTACTGCAATCCGGTATCGATCCACGCCATGTCCTCGGTGCCCAGTGATCGACTGAGTACATGGGCGCCAAACGCACCGAGAGCAACATAAATAAAACCACTGAGTGCGGTGAATATCATCATAAAACGGCTGGTCATTTGTTTATCCTGTCAGATTTTATTGTTGATAACGACAACGAAATTTTTCCTGTTCGCCTGCCGCTTTCGCCATAATCCACTGGCGAAAAGCGGCTATTTTACCTGATTCAGCCTGGCTGTCATGGCAAACCAGATAAAATGCATTCTTACTGACCAGCACATCATTAAACGGGCAGACCAGTCGCCCGGCCTCAATTTCAGATAGCGACATTACATTATTGGCTAACGCGACACCTTGTCCGTGGATCGCCGCCTGCAATACCATCGCACTGTGGCTGAAAATCGGCCCTTGCTGCACATTGATGGTATCCAGCCCTAACTGATGAATATAGGTTTGCCAGTCACGCCGTGAAATATCATGTAACAGCGTATGTTGTGCCAGATCTTCCGGGGTTTTTAAGCCATTATCACCCCCTAACAGTGCTGGCGCGCAGACTGGCAATAAATATTCGGCATACAGTTTTTCAACCCGTAGTCCTGGCCAGTTACCGCGGCCATAGAAAATGGCGATATCGACGTCGTCGGCCAGTTTATCCTGCTGGCGATCGACCGCCTGAATTCTGACGTCGATTCCCGGAAAAGCGCTATTAAAACTGGCCAGCCGTGGCACCAGCCACTGGATGGCAAAACTCGGTAATAAACTCACCGTCAGAGCGCCTTTAGCGCTACGAGCCTGGAGTTTATCTGTCGCTTCAGCCAGCTGTGAAAAGATCTCTTTGATCTCCTGGAAATAGCCCTGCCCCTCTTCGGTGAGCAACAGAGAACGATTGCGGCGGCGAAACAGTTTCAGTCCCAGAAAGCTCTCCAGCGATTTGATTTGATGGCTGACCGCCGCTTGTGTGACAAAAAGCTCCTCAGCAGCACGGGTGAAACTAAGATGACGGGCTGCAGCGTCAAAAACACGTAATGCATTCAACGGCGGTAATCGCTTTGACATGAATTCTCTGACCTGGGTGTTAACTGAAATGAATAAAAAAACACAGGTTTTATCCATTAGTTTTTTTTATCCGAATCATTATAATTTGTCTGTTGTGGTTATACCAGTGAATACCTATAGTAGCGCCACTTCCTGAGCCAAAACAGAGCACTTTCTGGAATGCGTGTTTCAGCAAGTCTTTGGCTAATGGTTGTGATGTTGTGTTGTTGTGTTTGCAATTTGGTCTGCATTTGTCGACCACAGTAGTTTAGCTACTATTTTATTCATTCCCTGTCTGTCCATAGTGATTTTATGTTGCACCGCTACTGCGGTGCTTTTTTTTATCCCACGCTGGGCCCGTTTTTGCGCGCCGGGCGCTAAGAAGATCATATTTCTCAATGCACTAAAGGTGCACATATTATATTAAATCGTTTAAATATCGCCATTATTTAAATGATAAAAACGATCGATTAACAAATTTTGATTGTTATATTCAATTAAAAATCTTCTAAATGACGCCGATAACATATTTCGTTAAATCATCATGGACTTATATCATTATTTGGTAATTTCGTCACTGCTCACACACATTATTGACTACTTCAGCCCATAGGAAGCATGGAATGTTAAGCCGCTTGAAAATCATAACTATTTTAATGATGATATTATCTCTTTTTGGTCTTGTACAAATCGTTTCAGGTGGTCTTTTTTTTCGGTCTCTTGATGTAGAGAAAGAAAGATTATCTGAATTACGCACTTTTCATAATGAACATTCTGAGTTAAATAGCGTCTGGATCGAATTGCTGAAAACACGTTCGATTATCGGGGTATCTGCCATACAACATCTGGTCAGTAAAGAACAAGGGGGTAGCACACATCTTGACAGCGGTAAATTACTGACTGATGCAAGCACTGCCTTACAGAAAGCGGAACGTCACTGGAAAAACTATACGGCATCAATCCAAAAAAGTATGAAATATTATTCAGTTAACATTCATGGTAAACAGGACAAATTAAATGACAGTTATTCTGCTTTCCACGATGCACTCCAGGATTTAATTCATTCGCTGCAACAAAACGATATCGACACCGCAAATAAACAGCCTACCCAGGCTTTTCAGGATGCTTTTGATACCGCCTATAATGAATATATCGAAAGAATCGCGAATGAATTCAAAATTGCTGAATATGACGCTAACAATGCAGAAAATATCGCGTTTTGGATGCAGACTATCTTTCTGATTATTGTTCTGTTGTTGATTATCATAGTCTGGATAGGTTTACGTAACGCCTTACTGATCCCGCTCACCAAAACCATTAATAGTATCCAGCAAATTGCTGCGGGTAATCTGTCAACCCATATTGAACTCAGTGGTTTTTATGAAGTCAGACAGCTAGCCACTATCCTGCTTCATATGCAAAATGAACTCATCCAAATGGTATCAAATGTTCGTAACAGCGCGGATGAAGTGATGAATGGTGCCAGTCACATCTCTACCGGAAGTCAGGATCTTTCTGCTCGTACCGAGCAACAGGCCGCTTCACTGGAAGAAACGGCAGCCAGTATGTCCGAGCTGACAACCACGGTAAAACAGAATGCCGATAATGCCGCCCAGGCGCGTCAGGTGGTGATTAATGCCTCTGAAATCGCGAAACGTGGCAGTAAAGCGGTTGATAGCATGGTGCACACCATCGGTGATATCACCGATAGTTCCCAGAAAATTAATGATATTACCAAAGTGATCGATGGCATCGCTTTTCAGACTAATATCCTGTCAATCAATGCGGCAGTTGAGGCGGCGCGTGCCGGTACACAAGGGCGCGGATTTGCCGTCGTCGCGAATGAAGTCCGCCGTCTGGCATTGAGCAGCGCCAAAGCAGCAAAAGAGATCAAAACATTGATCGATGATTCGAGTGATAAAGTTAAAACCGGCTCGACACTGGCGACCGCGGCCGGGGATACGATGAATGAAATTGTCAACGCGGTTGAGCAGGTTACTGCACTGATGATTGAAATTGCAGCCGCTTCCGATGAGCAGAGTCGGGGCATTGAGCAAATTGGCATCGCCATTACCACCATGGATGGTGTGACACAGCAGAATAATGCCTTAGCCAATAAGTCAACTTCTGCGGCGCTGGAGTTAGAAAACCAGGTCAACTGTCTGACGCAAGCCGTAGCAAAATTCGCTATCCAGTAAATGACACTGCCATCAAAACAGCCAGGTTCTGCGGCCTGGCTGTTTTAACCCTCGCCCTGAATAACAATCACAGCCACCAGCTGTAATACCTTAAAAATAAGCACCAGAGAACAAAAGCAGGCCACAAGGCCAACATATTCTCCCGCCATCCTTGCCCCCAAAGATAAATTGCGCGACGATCAGCGCATGATAATGAGGGGTTCTATGCGTTCATTCCATCCTGAGCAGTTTCGTCGTCAGTTTCCGGCACTCGCCGATACGGGTGTCTATCTTGATAGTGCCGCGACCACCCTAAAACCACAGGCGGTGATCACCGCCAGCGACCAGTTTTATCGCCACAGTGTGGGTAATGTGCACCGCAGCCAGTTTGCCGCCGCCCGCCAGCTTACCGGGCGCTATGAAGCGGCGCGTGAACGTGTGGCGGCACTGCTCAACGCCCCTGGCTGGCAAAATATCGTCTGGACGCACGGTACGACAGAGGCGATTAATATGGTGGCGCAAAGTTATCTGCGTCCGCGCCTGAAACCAAGCGATGAAATTATCGTCAGTGAGGCTGAACATCACGCCAATCTTATTCCCTGGCTGATGGTTGCCGAACAGACGGGAGCAAAGGTTATCAAGCTGCCTGTCGGTTTCGATCGACTGCCGGATATAGCACGCCTGCCTGCGCTCATCACCCCTCGTAGTCGGCTGCTGGCTATCAGTCAGATGTCGAACGTGACCGGCGGCTGTCCTGATCTGACAAAGGCTATCGATTATGCTCATCAGGCTGGGATGGTCGTGATGGTCGACGGGGCCCAGGGTATCGTCCACGCGCCCGCTGACGTACAAAAAATGGATATCGACTTTTACGCCTTCTCAGGCCATAAGTTATATGGCCCGACGGGAACCGGCGCACTGTATGGTAAAAGTGAGCTGCTGGAGGAGATGCCATCGTGGCTGGGCGGCGGCAAAATGGTCAGCGAGGTCAGTTTTGATGGTTTTCGTACCCAACCGGTACCGTACCGTCTGGAAGGGGGAACACCCGATATCGCGGGTGTTATTGGGCTTGAGGCGGCGCTCGCCTGGCTGACAGAGATCGATCTCGTGCAGGCGGAAGCGTGGAGTTGCCAGCTGGCTAGCCAGGCGGAACTGGCGCTGGCACAACGTCCGGGCTTTCGCTCTTTCCGCTGCCAGCAATCCAGCCTGCTGGCCTTTGATTTTACCGGTATACATGCCAGTGATATGGCCACGCTGCTGGCCGAGTCTGGCATCGCCCTGCGAGCCGGGCAACATTGCGCTCAACCATTGCTGGCGGCACTGGGTGTGAATAATCTCCTGCGCGCCTCATTTGCCCCCTATAATACACAGGATGATGTTGATGCGCTGGTTTACGCCGTTGATTGCGCACTGGAAATACTGGGAGATTTATGACAACTGCCCCGCTGCCCTGCCATCCATTTGGCACCACCATCACCACCGAAACATTGCGCCAGACTTTTGCCCCGTTACATCAGTGGCAAGACAAATACCGGCAACTGATTTTATTAAGCAAACAACTGCCACCATTAACCACGGCGCAAAAGGCGGCAAGTCACGAAATAAGCGGCTGTGAAAACCGGGTCTGGCTCGGTTCGACCCTCAGTGCAGGGAAAATGCATTTTTTTGCTGACAGTGAAGGGCGAATAGTACGCGGTCTGCTGGCCGTCCTGCTGACTGCAATCGAAGGGAAAAGTGCCGCTGAATTGCTGGCCACTGATCCGCTGGCACTATTTGCCGAACTGGGACTCAGTGAGCCGTTGAGCGCATCACGCAATCAGGGGCTTGCCGCACTGTGTGATGCCGTGCGCGCTGCTGCCAGCGCGGTATGAGTGTTTTCATGCGAATGACTGTCGCTGGCGTTGTGCTTTTGCCAGCATTTTCTTCAATACATGAGAAACAGCGACAAAACCGAAGGTCGCTGTCACCATTGTTGCGGCACCAAAACCTGAGGCACAATCCATCCGTTTTGCCCCTTCAGCGCTGCGTTTCATGGCACAAACACGACCATCGGCTTGCGGGTAAACCAGCGCTTCAGTGGAAAAAACGCAATCCACCCCCAGCTTACCTTTGCTGTTTTTGACGATACCATACTGACTTTTCAGTCTTTCACGCAATTTCGCCGCCAGCGGATCCTGAATGGTTTTCGCCAGATCAGTGACCTGAATCCGGGTCGGATCAACCTGTCCCCCTGCCCCACCAGTGGTTATCAGGGGTATCTTATGGCGTCGGCACCAGGCGATAAGTGCCGCTTTCGGACGCACGCTATCAATGGCATCAATCACATAATCAAAGCCAGCCGCCAGATATCCGGCCACATTCTCTGCGGTGATAAAATCATCAATCACCGTCACCTGGCATTGCGGGTTAATCAGCTGAATACGTTGTGCCATCACTTCGGCTTTTACCTGGCCGATATTTCCGCTCAGGGCATGGATTTGCCGGTTTGTGTTGGTAATACAGACATCGTCCATATCGATCAGCGTTATGGCGCCAATTCCGGTTCTGGCCAGCGCTTCGGCGGCCCAGCTCCCGACACCGCCGATCCCGATCACACAAACATGCGCATCTGCAAAACATTGCAGTGCTTGTTCGCCATATAATCGTGCCGTACCACCAAAACGCTGACGCCAGGCTTCATTAATCACCACAGCCATATTTATCTACAACACCTTCTTTTAATTGCTAAACATCCCGCCGCCGACCAGCGCATCTTTCAGTAGCCAGACACGACCATAGTGGTTATACCATCCCGCCCGTTGTCCTGCTTCCTCCCCCACCCCCTGATAAATATCAAAATGGTGCCCCTGAATAGCCCCGCCGACATCCAGCGCGACCATTAATCGTAGCTCATATTGACCGGTGAATCGGCCCTGACTATCCAGCAGGGGGATCTCTGCCAGTAACGCGGTGCCTGGCGAAACAATACTGCGATCCGAGGCCACTGACGCGCGATCAATCAACGGCACGGCACTGGCTCCCTTTACCGGCGCGAAGGATTGTGGCTTAAAAAAGACAAATGACGGGTTTTGCTCAAGCAATGCCCGCACTTCTGCCTCGCTGTGTCTCTCACCCCACTGGCGGATCGCCTGCATCGACATATTTTCTTTTTTTATTTCACCACGATCAATCAGGGCTTTACCAATACTGCGGTAGGGCCAGCCATTCTTTCCGGCATAGCTGAAAAAATTGAGCGGCGAACCATCGCCAAAATCAATATAGCCACTGCCCTGCACATCCATAATGAAGTTATCCATCAGCGAATTGCTGTAAGCCAGCACATAGGCATCACTCAATGCACCGGCATAAATACGGGCACGACTTGGCAATTTTCCGCGTTTCGGTGGCAGGCGATATATCGGATAACGGAAGGCACCCTGGCGGGTATAACGCGCTTGTACTACCGGGGTATAGTAACCGGTAAACTGGACATTGCCATAATTATCCATGCCCTGCATTTGCCAGGCATCAATGCCGAATTGTCGTAGTGTGCGGGTATCGCCCCCAGCCCGCAACCAGCGCTGAAGGGCATCATAAAGCGTACTCTGGCTGCTATACAGTCGCGGCGAAGCCTGGTGAATCTGTCTGATCTGTTCAGAGAAGTCACCAGCGTTAATCGGTGAACCGATGGCATTCGGATTGTTCACCAGTGACAACAACTGATTAAAACTGTCTTCATCATATTGCTGATCACGGTGGCCCGATTTCGGTGTACAGGCCGCCAGCAACAGTAACAACATCCCGCTAACAACCGGTTTTATCCAACATCCCTTCATAGCATCTCGTTTTTATAGCAACCTGCCAGACCGGCAGAAGGTAATAAGAAAGATAGCAAATCCGTCAGCCGCTTTCCGACAGCTACCATATCACTATGATAAAGGCAATTTGGGCAAAAAAAATCGACTATGTACGTCTGAGTGCTATATCGCTTATTAATTTAATCATTTCGCAGAAAAACGGTTGCATCAAAATACTAACAGTGTATAGTACGCAGCCACGGACGCGGGGTGGAGCAGCCTGGTAGCTCGTCGGGCTCATAACCCGAAGGTCGTCGGTTCAAATCCGGCCCCCGCAACCAGTTTAGTTTGATTGATGATAGATTCACTGCACAGTGAAAGACGGACGCGGGGTGGAGCAGCCTGGTAGCTCGTCGGGCTCATAACCCGAAGGTCGTCGGTTCAAATCCGGCCTCCGCAACCAATATCAGACTCATCCCAGCCGTTTCTCTTCACAACAAAGCCAGCATAAAAACCAGCTCTCCCAGCTCTATTGTCGCCCCGAGGGTATCACCGGTTTGGCCACCCAGAGTTCGCTTCAGCCATTGCCCAAACAGAAAAACGATCACCATCGTGACGAGTAATGCCACCAGACCACGTAGCCCCGGTAATAGCAGCAGTGTCAGTATCGCCGCTATCGCTATAGTGATGCAGGCCTGATGTCCATTCACTTTGCCAATATACACATTGCCAAGCCCCTCTTCACGCGCATAGCGCTGTCGGTACATCACCAGCACCACCGCACCGCGTCCGGCGGCACAAGCGGCAGCCAGCAGCGGCAACATCGGCATATCACGTAATGCCAGTTCGCTGATGGTCAATAGCTTGGCCAGCAGGACAAAAATCAGCGCCAGTCCGCCGTGCGTCCCAAGGCGACTATCACGCATAATTTCCAGCATCCGCTCACGACGACGCGCGGAAAACACACCATCACAGGTATCGGCGAGACCATCAAGATGAAAGCCCCCGGTCAGCAAGGCCAGCGCTATCAGGTAAAACAGCGCGGCAAGCGGAATACCACACCAGCCCTGCACGGCAAGAAAAACCAGCCCGGCGAGAGCACCCAGCAATGCGCCAATGAAAGGAAAAGTAATAATTCCCCGACCATACTGATCGAAAGGTAATCCCTGATACCAGCGTTCAGGTACTGGTAGCCGACTGATAAAAGAGAGTGTTGCCCAGAATAGTGTGATCATTTCAAGCTGTTTCCCTGCCCCGTTATCAGGCATCAGGAGAGAGCGGAGTGTGACGAACCGTTTCATCTGCCACAACCGCCCTCAGTGCCATAATAAGGTGCTGATTTTCTTCCCGGCTGCGAATCGCGACACGAAAATAGCCGCTACGGAGCCCGGGATAATTAGCGCAACTACGAATCAAAATATGGTGTGCCAGCAAAACCTGTTGTAAATCAATCCCAGGCCAGTCACAACGTAAAAAAAGATAGTTTGCGCACCCTGGATAAACTGTCAAGCCGGAAAACTGACTGAGCGCCTGATAAAAACGCGCGCCCTCATCGGCCAGCCATTGCCATGTTGTCTGCTGATAGGTTTTATCATCCAGCACCATCTCCCCAGCCAGGGCCGCAAAGGCATTAATCGACCAGGGCATTTGTTGCTCACGCAGGCGGGCGATCGCCTGCGGATCACTATTAACCAGATAACCCAGGCGCAACCCCGGGATCGCATAAAATTTAGTTAGCGAACGGAGCACCCAGATATGGGGATATTGCGCTAATAGCGGGATAAAGCCAGGCTGATCAGAGAGAAAATCAAGAAATGCCTCATCAATAATCAGCGCAATCCCGGCCTCCCGGCAGCGCAGCGCAATGGCCTCCAGTAAATGGCGCTCCGGCAGCAGGCCAGTCGGGTTATTCGGCGTACAAAGAAACAGGCAATCGAGATCAGGCGTCAGCGCCGCGAGGATCGTGTCTGTCAGTTGCCAGCCATCCTCTTCACGCAGCGCAAACTCAACAATCGTGCAATCGGCTCTCTGCAACGCCCGACGGTATTCAGCAAACCCCGGGATCACGAGCATCGCCCGCCGGGGTTTCAGGCCATTAACGAGGGTGAAAATAGATTCTGTTTCACCGTTACCGGCCAGAAGCCATGAAACGGGAATATGATGATGCGCCGCCAGCGTGGCATGTAACCGCCGGTATTCGATATCAGGATAACATTGCGCCCGTTGCAGATTATCTGCCAGTGCCTGTTTCAGACCTGCTGGCATTCCCAGTGGGTTAATATTGGCGCTGAAATCGACTAATTGTTGTGGCGGAATACCGAGGATTGCGGCAGCCTCATCAATATTGCCACCATGAGTACTCTTCAGTAACGTCATGCCCCGACTCCTGTAGTGGTTACCGGCGTCTTGCCCGTGTAACGCTATCAGAAAAATAAGTTTTAATCCCCGCCAGTATCGACTCGGCTATCTGCTGCTGAAAAGCCGCCGTTTTCAGTTTACGCTCTTCTTCGATATTACTGATAAAGGCGGTTTCCACCAGAATCGAGGGAATATCCGGCGCTTTAAGTACCGCAAACCCCGCCTGCTCGACACGGGGACTGTGCAACTTATTCACCCTGGCCATTTTCTGCAGCACCGCTTTGCCCAGCTTCATACCATCAGCGATGGTCAATGACTGCACCATATCGAACATCGTATGATCAACATAACGGTCACCGCTAGGACTGACCCCACCGACCAGATCAGCGGCATTCTGCGTTTGCGCCAGATATTTCGCCGCCGTACTGGTCGCCCCCTGGGTTGACAGGGCAAACACAGTCGAGCCACTGGGCTGGTTGTTAGTGAAAGCATCCGCATGAATCGAGATAAACAGGTCGGCACGCTGTTTTTGTGCCTTCGCAACACGGACCTTTAACGGCACAAAGATATCCTGATTACGGGTCATATACGCTTTCATTTTGCTGTTTTTATTGATTAACGTACGTAATCGACGGGCAATTTTCAACACGATATCCTTTTCCCGGGTGCCATTACTCCCTATAGCGCCATGATCTTCGCCGCCATGCCCGGGATCAATCATAATGACGATCGGGCGATCCGTGCCCGCTTTACCGGGTTTTGGCCCGCTTTGCGCACGAGGGAGCGGCTGCTCAAGATTACCTTTGTTGTAATCTTCCAGCAACGCCAGCAGGGGGTCCTGCACATCGGTCGCCATCGCCGGATAGAGATCCATGATCAATCGTTCTTTAAAGCCCGCCACCGGTGCGAGAGCAAAAAGCTGGGGCTTAATATCCTGTTTCAGCGTAAATATCAGTCGCACCGTTTGCGGATTAAACTGACGAGCAGAGACCGATTTGATATAGGGATCACTGCTGGTAATCCGTGTTCCAATCCCTTTTAACACCGCGTTGAGCTGGACTTCCTGAAGCTCAATAATCAGCCGCTTTGGATCACTGACCGTGACCTGTCTGAATTTCAGTTCATGATTAGACTCTATCGTGATACGCGTATAGGTTGATGACGGCCAGACACGCACCGCGACCACCTGCACCAAAGCCGCGAATGCTAACGGGCTGACACTCAATAGCCCTATCGCCCCTACGCCCTGCAAAAAAAGTCGGCGGCTTAATCCAAACTTATACTCTGTCATGCCACTCCTGAGTCACAAAATCTGATAAAAACTAATTTTACTCAATAGGTTAACTAAAAAATTTAGCCAACGCTGCATGCGCTGTCATCTATAAAAGGGTAAACATTTCTGACGATATCTCTATTATTGCGCCGTTTTTATCTGTTTCACCGCCATTCTATGCTTGCGCTGAACACATTTAGAGAATAAAAATACACTAATTATGAATATTAATTCATTAGGGGTGATGTTATGACGCAACAACAGCATCGTGGGCTGGTGGAGGAATTTCGCCACTCAGTCCCTTATATCAATACCCATCGGGGTAAAACGTTCGTCATTATGCTGGATGGTGAAACCATCAATCATCAAAACTTCGCTAATATTGTCAATGATATTGGTCTGTTACACAGTCTGGGTATCCACCTCGTGGTGGTCTATGGTGCCCGGCCACAGATTGACGCCAGCCTGGCACAACACCATCAGCAAGGGATTTATCATAAAAAAATCCGCATCACGGACGCGAAAACACTGGCACTGGTTAAGCAAGTGGCCGGAATGTTACAACTTGATATCACCGCCCGCTTGTCTATGGGGTTGAGCAATACCCCATTACAGGGCGCGCACATTAATGTTGTCAGCGGTAACTTTATTATTGCCCAACCACTGGGGGTCGATGAGGGGATTGATTATTGCCACAGTGGTCGTATTCGCCGTATTGATGAGACAGCTATTCATCGTCAGCTGGCTGCAGGCGCTATCGTTCTGCTGGGGCCGGTGGCGGTTTCAGTGACCGGTGAAAGTTTTAACCTGACCTCAGAAGAGATCGCCAGCCAGCTGGCGATTCAGCTAAAAGCGGAAAAAATGATCGGCTTCTGCGCTGCGCAGGGAGTTTACGATCAGCATGGCCGCCTCGCGACGGAATTATTCCCTGATGAGGCACAAGCACGCGCAGAAGCGCTGGCGACAGAAAAAGAGGAAAACGCCAGTACCGCGCGTTTTCTGCAGGCAGCGATCAAAGCTTGTCGCAGCGGTGTACGTCGCTGCCATCTTATCAGTTATCAGCAAGATGGCGCGTTACTGGAAGAACTTTTCTCACGCGAAGGGACGGGCACGCAGATCGTGATGGAAAGCGCCGAGCAGATCCGCCGGGCGACAATTAATGATATTGGCGCGATCCTGGCATTAATCCAGCCGCTGGAGCAGCAAGGCATTCTGGTGCGCCGCTCCCGCGAACAACTGGAGATGGAAATTGATAAATTTACCCTGATTCAGCGCGATAACACGATCATCGCCTGTGCCGCCCTCTATCCTTTTGTTGAAGAAAAAACCGGCGAAATGGCTTGCGTGGCAGTACATCCGGCTTATCGTCGCTCATCACGCGGCGAGATACTGCTGGATCACATCATCGCAGAGGCAAAACAGAGGGGCTTACGCCAGCTTTTTGTCCTCACCACCCGCAGTATCCACTGGTTTCAGGAACGCGGTTTCACTCCCGTCGGGATAGAGTACCTGCCGGAAAGCAGGAAAAAGATGTACAACTATCAGCGCCGCTCCCTGGTACTGATGCTCGATCTGCTCTGACAGCGGCGGAGGGCGGCTTTTTCACCTTTCGTCTTGCGCGAAGATCGCCGCCAGCCCACTACGCCGCTCGGTACGGGTGGCGACCGCCTGGCTCAGTATCTGCTTATCGGCATAGAGTGATAGTCGCTGCTTCGCTCGTGTCACGGCGGTATAAACCAGTTCACGTGTCACCAGTGGCATACGCTTAGCGGGCAGGATCAGGGCCACATGGTCAAACTCAGATCCCTGCGACTTATGCACCGTCATGGCCCACGCGGTATCATGCTCCGGTAAACGGCTCGGTAAGACTGACTTGATGCTGCCGTCAGCCATCGGAAACCAGACACGTAAGCGTTTTTCCTGCTCCAGGGCAATGCCGATATCGCCATTAAATAAACCCAGCGCACTGTCATTACGCGATATCATCACCGGACGTCCATGATACCAGCGCCCCGCGCCTGGTAAGGTAATCATCCGCTGATGATGAAACTGCTTCTCCAGCTGTTGGTTCAGCCCACTCACCCCCCAGGGACCATCGCGCAAAGCACATAACAACTGGAACTCAGCGAATGCCGCAATGAGTGCTGCCGGTGTGGCACGCTGCTGTAACAGTTGCAAATAATGGCCATATCCTGCCTGCACCTGGCTGAGCATCATGGCGTACTCTTCCGGGCTGCTCAGGCTATGACAGATGATATCGGCAAATGGCTGCTGCAGCGTTACACTAACCGCGTGACCATCACCACTGTTTACCGCCCGTGCCAGATGACCAATCCCGGAGTTATCACCAAAACGATAACTTTTTCGCAACAAGCACAAGCTGTCACGCAGTGTAGCGGCAATCTGGCCATCACCAGCTGGCAGGGAGTAGCCTGTGAGCCGGGATAACTGAGCCGCCCGACAAGGGGTATAGCCATCCGCCAGCCAGGCACAAATATCACCCAGTACTGCACCCGCCTCAACGGAAGCCAGCTGATCGCGATCACCGAGGAAAACCACCTGGCTCTCGGGGGGCAGCGCATCAATCAAGCGTGCCATCATCGGCAGATCAATCATCGAGGCTTCATCCACCACCAGCATATCGAGGTGCAACGGATTAGCAGAGTGATAACGCGCATGCTGGCTCCCCGGCTGCACGCCCAGTAAACGATGCAGGGTGCTGGCTTCGGTGGGAAACAGTGCCTTTTGCGCCTCACTTAATGACAGATGATGCAATGCCTCACCCAGTGAAGCACTCAGCCTTGCTGCTGCTTTGCCGGTCGGTGCTGCGAGGCGGATACGGCAGCGACTATCCGGGGTTAACTGAAGCCATGCCGCCAGCAATCGCGCAACCGTGGTGGTTTTCCCTGTTCCGGGGCCACCGGAGATGACTGAAATCCGCTGGGTCAGCGCGACGGCAGCGGCAACCTTTTGCCAGTCAGTTTCCTCCGCCGCAGGAAATAACCGGTCGAGGATCGCCGATAAACGCGCTTCATCGATCGCCAGCGCCTGATTATGCTGATTAAAAAAGTGCGCCACCGCCAGCTCATGCCGCCACATACGATTCAGATAGAGCCGTTCAGCCCGCAGGATCATCGGCGTCGGTCGTTCCCCGTTACTGACTGCGGGCGAAGAGAGCAATATCGCAGACCACTCCACCACACCGCCCGCCTGCTGCCACATTTGCTGATACAACGGTTCGCCTGACATCCCGGTACGGCACAGACGGGCAAGGGGTAAACAGACGTGACCGTCACCGGTATCACGGCTCAGTATCGCTGCCGCCAGTTTGACCGCCGGATGACCATCGCGCGCGACCATCAGCGCAAACTGCACGTCTAACGGACGTAACATATGCTGGCTCACCGCTTCAAATAATAATCCATCGAGCGTCATAAGTGCGGTTCCTGTTGTTGCCCGGCAAACAGTCCATCCAGGCCATCGATTAATGCCTGAGCGGGACGTGTCGTAAAGATCCCATGACCATCATTCTGACCGTCGATACCGCGCAAAAAGAGATAAATCACGCCACCGAAATGACGCTCATAATCATAGTCAGCGATCCGCTGGCGCAGATAACGATGTAGCGCCAGGCTATAAAGCTGATATTGCAGATCATAGCGATGGGTGCGCATCGCCTGAGCCATCGCCTGCTGGCTATAGTCATCATGACTCTCTCCCAGCCAGTTTGATTTATAATCCAGCAGGTAGTAACGGCCATCATAACGAAAAACAAGGTCGATAAACCCTTTTAGCATCCCGTGTACGTCGTGAAAATCGAGCGCCGGACAGGCAGACGACAGCGGATCGTAGCGATGCGTCAATGCATCCAGACATTGCGGCTCCAGTCGCTGATCAACAGGCAAATAGAAAGCCATCTCCGATTGTTTATCCCCCGCTGCCAGTTGATGAAGCGCTATCCCTGCTCCCGGTAATGGGGTGTGTAATATATCGCTCAGCCATTGTGTCAATACCGTGTCCCATTGTGCAGAGAAGCCCGCAGCCTGGAGTTGTTCTCTTACCCACTCCGTAGACAGTGGCTGGCTGAAATCAAGCCTTTCCAGCAGGCTATGGAGGAACGTGCCCGGCGAGGCACCACGGGGAAACTGATGTGGCGTAAGCTGTGGGTTATCCTCTGCCGGGCCGACACCCGTCGCATCAAGATCAAGATGCGGTAACAGATCCTGCGCCAGGCTATGGCTGCGACGTTGCAATCCGGAATAACTGGTGACGCGCCAGCTATCGGCAACCGGACGGGTCAGAACCCGCGCACTCAGTGAGGGTAATGCCTCCTGAGGTGGTTGCCACGGTGTCTTTTCAGTTATCGCCGGGGATTCCAGCGCAATATCATCGTCACAGAGCGCCTGTATGCAGGCTGCCAGCCCGGCTGCATCCAGCGCTTCCCCTTTCTGGAGCAGATACCCCAGCGCACTGTGATGAAAATCACTCACCGTCGATTTATCACTACGCCGCTTGCTCAACGGCGCGATAGCAAGGCTACAGTGCCAGACAGCACGGGTCAGGGCGACATACAATAAACGTAGATCTTCTGCCAGCCGTTCCGCCTCTGCCAGCGCCAGGCTATCAGGCTGTTCGCTCAGGTCAAGGGTAGCGGCAAACGAGTGACGATCATGATAAAACGCCTGATCCTGCTGACGAAAACGAGCGATAAACGGCAGCCAGACTAAGGGGTATTCCAGTCCTTTCGCTTTATGTACCGTCACAATCTGTACCAGATGTTTATCACTCTCCAGACGCATTTGCTGGCTGGCGGCGTTACTGTCAGGTTCAGCGATATGTTGTGACAACCAGCGCACCAGCGCATGCTCACTCTCAAGCTGGCTGGCCGCTTGCTGTAATAATTCACTGATATGCAAAATATCGGTCAAGCGGCGCTCTCCTCCCGCTGTCGCCAGCAAATTTTCCGCGATATGCCGCTCACTGAGCAATGTACGTAACATCGGCATCACACCACGCCGCTGCCAGATTTGCCGGTAACGGGTGAACGCCTCAACCTGTGCTTCCCACGCCAGTTCATCCTGATTGATCTGTTCTATATCTCCGGCATTCAGTCCCAGCATTGCGGTCGCCAGCGCGCAGCGCAGCGTATTTTCGCGCTCAGGTGCCAGAACCGCCTGGAGTAACCATAATATCTCCTGGGCTTCTGCAGTCGTAAATACGCTATCGCGGTCAGAGAGGTAGACCGATGGGATCGCCAGTGCCCGTAACGCATCGCGGATCAGCGACGCTTCCTGACGGTTACGCACCAGCACAGTGATATCAGAAGCCTGCAGCGGGCTGGCGTGTTCGTCTCGCCAGAGCAGTGCCGTGCCCTGTTGCCCGGCGCGGAGCCAGTCGCGAATTTGTGCCGCACACCACTGCGCCATCACCGTCTGATACTCCCGGTCACTCACGCTCTCACCGGGCATCAGGGCGATCTTCATCGCTGCGACAGGCTGCCCCTGGAGCGTAAAACGTAGCCCCTGATTTTTCGCCGCCGATTTGACAGGCAAAAAAGGGATTTCCTCGAATATAAATGCCTTGTCACTGAGACTAAACAGACGATTAACACTGGCCACCACGCCCGGTGCTGAACGCCAGTTAGTATCCAGGGTATAGCGCGCGGGCACATCACTACGTGCTTTCATATACGTAAAGATATCTGCGCCACGAAAAGCGTAGATAGCCTGCTTGGGATCACCAATCAGCAACAGTGCGGTATCTGGCTGTTGTCGCCAGATGCGGCGAAAAATACGGTATTGTTGCGGGTCGGTATCCTGAAATTCATCGATCATCGCTACCGGGAAACGCTGGCGTATCGCCTCGGCCAGCGCCTCACCACGCTCGCTATGCAGCGCATGATCCAGCCGACTGAGCATATCATCAAACCCCAGTTCACCCCGGCGACGTTTCTCCTCTGCCACCGTCGCGCGAATTTCCACCAGTGCTTTAGCGATCACCAGATCCGTCAGTGTGAGTGGGGATGCCAGCAGCTGTTCTATCGCACTGAATAACGGATGCACTGGCGCATCACCGCCTGGTTTGGTGCGCTGGGATAAAAAAGTCTGAGAAAATTTCTCCAGTGCTTCCGGCAGCTGATAGCTCAGGGTCTCCTCCCCGGCCCAGAGATTAATTTTATCAATCCACTTTCCCTGATGACCACGATTAAATTTCCTTCGATCAAGGGCGGAATTTTCCAGCACCGGAATAATGTCTGCCACCTGTTGCCGCCACTGCGCCTTGAGGGTATCAATGCTGGCGATAATGCGCTGATGCCGTTGCTCCAGGGTCTCCTCATCAGGGGCGGTTCTGAACTGTGGCATTTCACCCTGCAGCCAGCGATCGAGTGTTTTTTGCAGATCGCGCGGGCCTTTCCATACTGCGTTGATTTCCGCTGCCATTTCACGCGGCAGAGGATAGCAATGGCGACGCCAGAAGTCAGCACAAGCCTGATAGCGCAGGCGGGATTCGTCCTCAATAAGTTGCTGCTCAAACAACATGCCCGATTCAAAGGCATTCAGGTTCAGCATTCGCTGGCAGAAACCGTGGATCGTCAATATTGCCGCTTCGTCCATCTGCCTTTCTGCCAGTAATAGTCTTTCCGCCGCCTGATCTTTATCGCCCGCTTCAGCTAATAACGCGGTATAGAGTGGATCACTGGACGCTCCCCGCAGGCAGGCAATCCGTAACTGATGAATATTGCTACGAATACGCCCACGCAGTTCTTCTTTCGCCGCTTCGGTGAAAGTCACCACCAGCAGTTCTTCGACATTGACGATGCGGCAAAAAGCGGCATTCCCCCCTAACCCCAGCAATAACCGCAGATAGAGCGCAGCGATAGTAAACGTTTTTCCCGTCCCCGCTGACGCTTCTATCAGGCACTCACCGGATAAGGGCAGACGCAACGGCTCCAGTATTCTGGCGATTTCACTCATTGTTTTCTCGTACCCGTGGTAAAGATTGTTGCAATGCGCTGATCGTTTGCCAGGTTTTGCCTGCCGGATCATCGACAAACGCCGCTTTATCCGGCTGACTGCCCGCTACCTGTGACAATAGTGTCATCCCTTGTGGATCGACCACCATCTGATGAAAGATATCGGCCAGTTTCTGTACTGTCAGTTGCCTGATTTGGGCCACGATTTTATCGCGTGAATCAAAACGCATATTTCCCCGATAAAAGTCTTTGCTAAATCGCGATGCTTCCTCGTTGAGGGTTTGTGGTGCCTGCATTATCTGGCTTATCACTGCCTGCTGAATTTGCGTAAACGCCGCCGGACTGATCGCCCGTAACCGCGCCTCAGCAGTCGGGAAAAAAGCCTGAAAACGTGGCCAGAGTTGTGCTGGCTGTTTATCACTGCTTTGCAGCACAAACCCCAGCCCCCACTGGTCACCGATACTCACCGGAAAAGAAAAGACGGCGTAGCCTAACTGTTCTTCGGTGCGCAACTGATTATAAAACCACGGCTGGACTATCTGCCCAAGCAGGGCGCTGGCGGCAGCACTGCTGAATTCATCCCCCCCTGGCGGAACAAACACCGCAGCCAGTGCTGAATCGGTACTGTTGACAGTTTTTTCAAATATTGCCCGTTGTTTATGGTCAATTACGACGCGCTCGCGATAACCGGCATTGCTGCCCGCCGTCGCGAATTGCTGGCGAATTTGCTGCCCAAGCGCGATGGCTTGCTGTGCGCTCAGATTGCCGGTCACCAGCAATTCCGGGCGTCCCCTGGTTTTTAACTGCTCACGATAAGTCATGACCTCCTGCAGGCTAATAGATGACAACACTTCACGACGTGCCTGACGCGGGAAATAAGGTATCTGTGACAACAACTGAACCGGCCTGATCGCCTGTTCGTAGGGTTTGATGTTATCCACTGAATCCAGCATCCGTGCATACCAGGATTTAGCCTGCTCCAGTTGCGCTTCTGTCGGCGTATAACTGAAATACGCCCTGAGCATTTCGATTAACAGCGATGATAATCGCTGAGAGTAACCACTGGCATTCACTATCAGCCCGTTATCGCCTGCGGTTGAGAAGCTGATCCCCCCTACCGCTGCCTGGCTGGCGAGCTGATCCAGTGCGAGACCAGCCAGATAATCATTCAGGGCGAACAGTACCTGATGGCGGGCGCTGTTCATCGCCTGGGTATCATGCAGGTACAGCAAAATATTCGCTTTGGGTTCCTGAGCAAACCAGCGGCTCGGCGCGTAACCCACCCGCAGTGTCGGTTCATCGACAATCAGTCGTGGAAGGGAGGACGAAGCAGCGGTTTGCTGGTTAACGAGAGAAAAATCATCAGGAATATAGGGATTCAGTCGCGGTAGTGTCAGCCGTACCGCCTGTGCTTTACGCTGCCAGTCGGCAAAGCGCTGCGAACTTATTTTATCAACCTGATAGGGCGCATTGACAAAATAAGCCTTTTTATTATGTGGCTCATCAGGGCTGATAAACCAGATGCGGGCATTTTGCGCGGTCATCATCGCCAGCCGTGCTGTCACCGCCTGCGGATCGTAGTGATCAGCAATATTCACCACATCCAGCACATGTTCTACCGGTACACGCAACAGGGTATCGGCCAGCCATTCAACATAGTTCATATTGCGGTTGATCGATGGGTAGCGAAAATCAAGCGCCAGCACATGAGAGAGTTCATCAAAATAGCGTTTGTCGATCCCCTGATCACGCAACATATCCAGATAACCGAAGATCGCCGCAACCACGTCATCGCGCTGTGCCATTCCTTTATCGGTAAGGCTGGCTGCAATGGTCAGCACCCCGCTGTTACCGGTCACATCGGGATCGGAGTCAGCACTCAGTCCCTCAATCAGTCCTTGTTGTTGCAACCAGTCCGCCAGGGTGCCTGGTGTGCGGTTAGTGATCATATAAGTTACCAGCTCATCGCTCTTACTGCGAAAACCGGCACTATTATTGGCAATCCGAAATTCAATACGCAGTGCTTTTCGGGGCAGTACCGGTACGTAATGAATGATGATGCCTTTTTGCGCCTCCGTTACGACGGGGGTGCTAATGGGTACAGTGCGGCGATGATGGTTCACGATTCGCCCATAGGTGCTGGCCGCGATATCCGCCAGTTCAGGCAATGGTTTATTGCTGTAAATGACCGCTTTCATCAAATTCGCCGAGTATCTGTTATCGCGGAAGGTATGTAGGGCGTCGAGCAGCGTTATTCCGGGTTTATCGCTCAGCGTTTCGATGTTTCCGCCAGCGAAATGCGCGGCCGGGTGGGCGGGATTAATGGTTTCGGCGCTGATCTGCGCCATACGCATACCATCACGGCTACGTGCCATGGTTAACTCAGCATTGACGGCGTTACGCTCACAATCAACATATTTTTTATCCAGCAACGGGGCTGCAATGGCATCTGCCAGCCGGTCAACGGCGCCATTAAGCGCGTCATTTTCAACTTCCAGATAGTATGCGGTTCGGGTCAGTGCTGTACTGGCATTGTAACTACCACCATGCATCTTCAGAAATTCAGCCAGATTGTCAGGCTGCGGATACCGTTGCGAGCCCATCAGCGTCATATGTTCGAGAAAATGCGCCAGTCCAGGATGCTCAGGGGGGTCCTGTAATGAGCCTGCGGGAACGGCCAGCGCGGAGAGTGATTTTATCGCCTGAGGATCACTCACCAGCAGAACCACCATCTGATTATCCAGACGAATAGCCTGATACTGCCGGGGATCACGATCGCTTTTACGGATCGTTTCCTGCATCGGTTGCCATCCTGTCATCGCCTGACACAGTGGTGTCCAGAGTACCACCAGGATGACAATCACTTTAAAGCAAAAACTGCGAAACATTCCCCAACCTCATCATTAATCAACGTTGCGCTCACCGTGTTAGCTTAACGATCACGATACCTCTTCAGCGGTGAAATACAGCCTGTTTTTATACTTTTCTGTTCATACTGTTAGCGAACTGCCCGGGTCACTCATTTTCAGTGGTTCGGGTTGTTATTCCATTGGCTGACAACGAAACAGCGGTAACAGGTAATGCTGTGTTTGTGCAATAATTTCATCATAATAATCAGGCTCCAGAGTACGCCACAGGCGTTGATACCAGATATCATCCCCTTCACCACTGACTATTTTATTGCCTTCATACACCTGAAGAAATTTACTGCGCGCTTTTTGTTGTATTTCTTCATCCATTAACACGCTCTTTTTTTCAGCGTCATAACACACCTTGAGCCATGCGCCCCCACTTTCAGGAAGAAATAATAGCGGTCGGGACATGCCCTGCAGATAGCCTGCGACAAGCTGATCAAGATATTCTTGCGCCTGGTCCTGTGCCAGTGACGGGAAACGCCATATTCCCTCGTTACGCAATAACAGACGACTTTCGCCACAGCCACCACTGGCGCAATAGATAAGATGCTCCAGCCATAACTGGATTCCTTGTGCGACTTTGATCAGGGAAGGCTGCCAGCGTAACAGACCATCAGCCTGTACCTGTTGTAGCCAGCCGGTGATGTTAACACCATGACATTGCAGATCAATTTCCAGATTCTGTGCGGGCTGACGACAGGCGATAACCCGCTCAGCCAGCCCCTGCATTTCCTGATATTGCCCCTCCCAGGCCAGTTCACCAAAAGCACCGTAAGGCAACGCTCCCGCCGCCCGGAAATGGCGATACATTAAATCTGCATCCTGTTGTTCGATCAGAGTATTCAGTAATTGTTGATTCAGCCTATAGCGACTCAGTCCTTCGAGGATAAAAGGTTCATCATCGGGAATATCGTCGCCATCAGCGAGAAAATTAACCCGTAAACGCTGCTGAAAAAAGGCCCGTACCGGGTGTTGCCAGAAACGCAATAGTTGTGTCAGTGGTAAGGTGTCGATCACCGGTGCCGGTAATGGCTGAATAAAATTACGGCAGGCTTCTCCTTGCTGCCTGGCGGCGGGCAGCCACTCTTTGGCGTAACTCTGGTGTTCATCGTGACGGAAATTGACTGCATCGAAAGGCATTCGGCTATGCAGATGGGTGAGATGTGCCTTGACCCGCTGTTCACTGGCATCACAATCCAGTGCTTCATCACCGCTCAGATAACAGCTCTGCCCAATATAATCCATCAACTCCTGTACCAGCACAGAGGGGTAACGTTCGCTGTTGTCCTGAATTGAGCGACCAATATAGCTGATATAGAGTTGCTGTTCAGCAGACATCAGGGCTTCGAGGAACAGATAGCGATCATCATCACGTCGGCTACGATCACCGCGCTGTGGCTGGTGGCTCATGAGATCAAACCCCAGCGGCGACTGCGTACGTGGGTAGACGCCATCATTCATGCCTAACAGACACACGACTTTGAAGGGAATAGAACGCATCGGCATCAGGGTACAGATATTGACTGGTCCGGCGAAAAAACGCGGACTGATACGTTGCTGATTGAGTCGTTGGTTCAGTTCGTCGCGTAATAAAGAGAGCGCAATCGGCTGATGATATCGTGCTTCGATACCTTCACCGATGAGTGACTGCCATTGTTGTTCGATAAGCGCCAGTACCGCTTCGGTGTCACTATCAGGGAGAAAAAAAGTATTGAGTAAATCCCGACATACCGGTAACCATTCTGCCAGTGGACGCGCCGCTGACAGTTGACGACGCCAGATATTAAGTTGCATCAATAATGTCGCCAGATTGCCCGCCAGCTCAGCAATCAACCCACAGGATTCATCATAGGGTAATACCGATTGCCACACGCCCTGATGACTGTCCATCGCATAGCCCAGCAACATCCGTGTCAGACCAAAGCGCCAGGTATGTTGCCCGGTGACAGGAAGATCCCATTCCCGAACATTATCATCATCCATTCCCCAGCGAATGCCGGACTCATTGACCCACTGGCGCAGATAGCGCAAGCCGACTTCATCAATGTTAAAACGTGCCGCCAGTGCCGGAATATCCAGCAGTGCTAATACGTCCTCACTGGTAAAACGACTGTCAGGTAACGCCAGCAGGGTGATAAATGTCTGTAATACCGGGTGCGATTCACTGGCGCGGCGGTCAGAGATTGTCCACGGTAGCCAGCGTTCACCACGGGCGCTACCGAAAACCGCCTGAATACAGGGGCTGTAACTATCAATATCCGCCACCATGACGATAATATCGCGCGGCGTCAGTTCAGGATTTTCCGCCAGGATCGTCAATAGTCGATCATGTAATACTTCAACTTCACGTTGCGGACTATGACAGGCGTGAAAGGTCAGGCTACGGTCATCCGGTGCCAGCGGGCGTTTATGACGACTGTGAGCAAACTCTTCCGCACTACGCCCGGCTACTGCGGCATTACGCAGTTCCAGAATATCTGCCTGCAAAGTGTGCAACAGATTATCTGGCGTGATATCGACAAAGGCATCCAGCTCTTCATAGTGTTCCAGCCCGGCTAACAGATAAATATAATCACGCCCCGGTTTACCCCACGAAGCCAGCAGTGGATTGCCGATCTCCTGTTCTCCGGCATCATTAAATAGCCCGGCGGCCTGGCTGAGATCACGAAACAGCGGGATTTCCCGTGATTCACGATGATGGCGACGCTGACGGGATAGCAATCTGGCCAGAAAAGCGGGATCTTTAATATCTCCCCAGTAATAGCGACAGGGATTGGTCAATAAAATATAAACATCAATATGCTTACCCAACGCCTGCAATACCTGAAGGTAAAGGGGGGGCAGCGCCGAAATACCGCAAACAAAGATCCGTGCGGGTAATCCTGGTGGTGGCGCATCGGTCACCTGAAGAGTATGAATAAAACGCTGGTATAAATTAGCACGATGCCAGCATGGTTGCCCAGAGTCGGTACTGTATTCAACCAGTGACTGCCATAATGGTGCCTGCCAGCGCTGAGCGTCTCCCAGCCCGGCCACACGTTCACCCGCCTGCCAGCGCAGCAGCCATTCCGGGCGATAAACCAGGTACTGATCATAGAGGTCGGCAATTCGGGTCGCGAGCTGAAAAAGTTTACGCTGATCACGATCATCATTCAGATAGTGACGTAATGAAGTAAAGTCGTCATCGTCCAGATGCTGAGGTAAAAGCGCCATCAATTTCCAGCTCATGCTCTGCTGACTGAACGCATTTTCAGCGGGGATATCCGGCAATACGCGGGTAAACATCTGCCAGATGAAACTTGCCGGTAAGGGAAATTCAATATTTGCGGCAATACCAAAATGGCTGGCCAGCGCTATCTGCAGCCATTGTGCCATTCCGCTGCTTTGTACCAGCACTTTTTCGCTACTGAAAGGATCATCCAGCCGCTGGTTTTCAACAATGTATGCCATCAATGTTTCCAGAACATCCAGACGGTTTGAGTGGTACACCCTTAACATATTGACGCTTTTCTCCTGCCTGTTGGCTGACCGGACAATGTAACCGGGTCATCTGCACCCGTTTATCAACGGGTATGGTGATCGTGACGGTGATGCTGACACATTCTGCTGCCGATGTCTGTCGGCGGCTGACACGCCCATTACCAGGAATATCCGGCGGATGAAGTTGACTATAACGCCAGGCATCACGCCACCCCTGACGATAGTGGCTGAGTTGTATGAAGCCATTAGCCAGACCACGCTGATAGCCTGCAAGGGTGATGATGACCATCATCAACAGCATCATCGCCAGCAACGTTTCGGTCAGGCTAAAACCCTTCTCACGGCTTAAGGTATCTGACACAGGCTCACCTCATTGAGTGGGCAGAAATCACTCCAGCCGTGGGGAGAAAACAGCACCTTTCCCTTTATAATCTGCCCCGACTGCCATAATAAAACACTTCCGCTGCGGGCAATAAGCAGTACAGAGACATCATTGAAAATACGCAAACAGACACGCCAGGCCTTTTCAGGTACATACTGACAAGCCAGCGCTGGCTGGAGCTGCCACGGTTGACGTTTTCCCCACTGTAACGCGGAATGTACCCTGGCTGTATCGCGGATCGCCTGAACTTCATTCGCCGTTTGCGCCATCAGTGATCGTTGCCGTTGATCACTGCCCTGCAACAATATACTGCCCAGCGCCAGAAGTAATAGCACCATTAACAACGATGAAAATCCATGTTGATGGTTCATAAGTTATATCCCGTTACCCGATGCTCTGCCCTGGCCGTCACCGTCGGGTCTGTCAGCGAATGTGCCGCGAGGATCAGGGTAAATTCCGGCGAAAAACCAGAAACATCGTGACGGGTGATCTGAAAATGGGTGACAACAATCGCCTGTGGATTGGTCATTTTTTCCCATCTGCCACCATAACAACTCGTCACTCCACGCTGGGTTTCCAGCGCCCCTTGATGCAGACGGAAACCGGTGACGTCAGACTCCGTCTGCGGTGCCCGTTCCCAGATGCCATTACTGTTGCTATCCCAGCGCACGATGACACAGCGCCCACCACGGGTGATCAGCAAAGGTTGCCCTATGCAGTTGCCATGACAATATCCGGCACGTTGCAGATGTTTTGCAATCGTATACAAACGCTGCCACAGTTCGTTATCGAGGGCTTGCTGATAATTCTGGCGTAATACCTGCCGTTGCAGAGCAGGCAGAAAGCGTGCGGCACTGATCAATAAAACAGAACTCACCGCCATCGCAACAAGTGTTTCAGCTAACGAAAAACCCCGCGCTATTACTGACATGATACGCTTTCCTCATTACGGCACAGACGCACGCGCCCCCAGTGAGAGACAATAATGTTCCAGCTCTCTTCCCCACTTTGCAGCCGGATGTGCCCGGCCCATGCACTGTTGCGCAGACCATAAAAGCCTAATCCCGGCGTGATATGACTGAGCGTCACTTCCGACCAGTGAGGGCGTAAAGTAAAAGGCACCGTGACATCACAGCCCGTCGGTGGCTCAGCGCTGGTCAGGCACCAGCCCTCTGCCGTCCGTTCCCCCCATACCGGGCGGTTGCGATTATGCCAGTTGGCGTCATCACGCAGCAGCAGCAAATAGTCACGCACCTGGCTGGCGGTTTGCCATAAACGCTGCTGCTGTTGCCAGCGTTGCCAGCTATATATCCCGCCTGCGCTGAGGATCAGCAGCAGTGTCAGGGTGACTAAGGTTTCAATCAGGGTGTAGCCATGTTGTCTGTTCATGGCGTGAGTATGCAGCAAGCGCATAATGATGACGATGAGCAAAGGGCAGACCTGGATCTTCCGTCGATAAGAGATATCAGGCGTTGCAGTACGTTAAGCGATATTGTGAAGCGTGATCTGATTTTTCAGCGGAAGCGTCATATCCGGGGTATTTTTTGTTTCAGCAGCGCGTCAATATGACGGCCATAAGGGGCGAGATGAGAGTAGATGGGTTCGTTCCAGTCCGGTCAGCAATAAGGTCACGGGCTGAGTTCAGGAGAATAAAAAAGCACCCTGATCAACAGGATGCTACTGATACTGATCATGCACGACTACGCAGGCACTTAAATCGCCACCGGTGCTTTAATTCCAGGATGGGGATCATAACCGGTGATCTCAAAATCTTCATACTGATAATCGAAGATCGAGGCAGGTTGACGTTTAATCACTAATTGCGGCAGTGAACGCGGCTCACGACTCAGCTGTAAGCGCGCCTGCTCAAGATGGTTACTGTACAGGTGAGTATCGCCACCAGTCCAGACAAAATCCCCTACCCTCAGCTGACACTGTTGCGCCAGCATATGCACCAGCAGGGCATAGCTGGCAATATTAAACGGTAAACCGAGGAATACATCACACGAGCGCTGATAGAGCTGGCAGGAAAGTTTGCCATTGGCGACATAAAACTGGAAAAAGGCATGACAGGGTGCCAGTACCATTTTATCCAGTTCACCGACATTCCACGCCGAAACAATAATCCGCCGGGAGTCAGGATCATGCTTTAGCTGTTCGACAACGGTGGCAATCTGGTCGATATGGCGGCCATCTGGCGCAGGCCAGGCGCGCCATTGCTGACCATATACCGGGCCCAGGTCACCCTTGTCATCTGCCCACTCATCCCAGATGGTGACATGATTTTGCTGCAGCCAGCTGATGTTGGTGTCACCACGAAGAAACCACAGCAACTCATGAATAATAGAGCGCAAATGACAGCGCTTGGTGGTCACCAGCGGAAAGCCTTCCTGCAGGTTAAAACGCATCTGATGGCCGAAAAGAGAGATCGTGCCCGTACCGGTGCGATCATTTTTAGCCGTACCTTCGGTAAGCACTTTCTGCATCAAAGCAAGATACTGTTTCATATTTCCTCAGAACGTTTATTGTCCGGGCGATGACGATACGCCCAGGCCATCATTATGATACCGGCAAGCACCATCGGGATCGAAAGGATCTGTCCCATCGTGATGTACTGAACCCATGCTCCGGTAAACTGTTGATCGGGCTGGCGGAAGAACTCGGCAATAATACGCAAGACGCCATAACCAATTAAGAATAAACCCGATACCGAACCAGCCGGGCGGGGTTTACGGATAAACACATTCAGGATCACAAATAAGACTACCCCTTCCAGCAGCAGTTCATATAACTGTGACGGGTGACGTGGCAACGCCCCGTAAGTATCCAGCAAGGACTGCCATTGCGGATGGGAAGGTATCAATGCCAGATCTTCTTGCCGTGAAGCAGGAAAAATCATCGCATAGTGGAAGCCAGGATCGACACGTCCCCACAATTCACCATTAATAAAATTCCCCAGTCGCCCAGCCCCGAGACCGAATGGGATTAGCGGAGCGATGAAGTCAGAGACCTGAAAGAAGGTACGTCCGGTGCGCCGGGCAAAAATCATCATCACGATGATGACGCCAATCAGCCCGCCATGGAATGACATTCCCCCTTCCCAGACCCGGAACAGATAGAGGGGATCATGTAAAAAGGCAGGCAGGTTATAGAACAGAACATAACCGATACGGCCGCCGAGAAATACGCCCAGAAATCCTGCATATAACAGATTTTCAACGTCATTTTTGCTCCAGCCACTGCCGGGGCGATTCGCACGACGGGTTGCCAGCCACATCGCGAAAACAAACCCCACCAGATACATCAAGCCATACCAGTGGAGAGCCACCGGGCCGATGGAAAAGATCACCGGATCAATATCCGGAAAATGCAGGTAGCCACTATTCATCTGTCACCATAAAGACTTGTTATTTGACCTAAAACAGACCGCGCTTAGCGTACACGCTGATCCGATACGGCGCATCCAGGAGGCGAATCATAACATAAGGCTAATTCGCTGGCGGTATGGTTATGATAAAAGATGCCGTATTGCCACTGATATCCGTCGCCAGTGTCATCTGCTGAAATGCGGATCCATCGCATCATTGAGCGTCCATCCCACCAGGCGCAACCAGTCCTGGCATCGACAGCACGGAGAAACCGCAACGTACAGGTAACCGGTGAGGATTTCGGCCACTGACCAGAGCCAGAATAGAAGGGAAAATAGACTGATGGCCCAAGTGGTTAGATATTGCCACGGGCACGTGGAGCCCCTCCGCGTACCAGACTGCCGATCCCGCACTGCGCCATAAAGGTCATGACCTGATGACGAACCTCAGCCGCTGTCTGTGCGGCCAGGCTGCGGCTTGCCAGCGCCTGCGCCTGGTCGATATCAATATGGTGTAGCAGGTATTTTATCTTTGCCACTGCGTGGGCATTCATCGACAGATGACGATATCCGAGTCCCATCAGGATCGCCACAGACATCGGATCACCGGCCATTTCGCCACAGATACGCAAGTCTATCGCTGCGCGCTGCGCATCACGGGCGATCATCGCCAGCACCCGCAATACAGCGGGATGCAGGCTGTCATACATTGCCGCTACCCGGGTATTGTTGCGATCCACCGCTAACAGATACTGAGTGAGATCATTGCTGCCCACCGAGATAAAATCGATATGACTCGCCAGTTGTGGCAACATAAATACCATCGCTGGCACTTCCAGCATCATCCCAACCGGTAGCGGGGGGATCGCCCTGCCGATCATCGCTTCAACTTGCTGGCTGGCACGGACAATCAAACGACGCGCTTCCTCTATTTCATCGAGGGTGGTCACCATTGGCAGTAAAATGCTGAGATTGCCTGTGGCAACATTAGCACGCAACATCGCCCGCACCTGGATCAGAAATATTTCCGGCTGGTCAAGGGTAATGCGAATACCACGCCAGCCAAGAGCCGGGTTCTCTTCGCTGATCGGCATATATGGTAGTGGTTTATCGGCACCGATATCGAGGGTGCGCAGGGTCACCGGTTTATCACCGAACATTTGTAGTATCTGCTGATATTGTGTGATCTGCTGCGCTTCTGACGGGAAACCACGCTGTAACATAAACGCAATCTCAGAGCGGTACAGACCGATACCATCGATAAAGTGGGCGGTTTTTTCTTCAGGCTCAAGGCTGAGCCCCGCATTCAGCATCAGCTGTATCCGTTCACCACTCTTCAGTGTCGCTGGCTGTGTTAGATCCGCGGTCAGTAACTGGCTGAGTTGCTGTTCTTCACGGCTCAGACGCTGGTATTCCTGCAGGAGGGCAGATTCAGGATCGATGAGTAATTCCCCACGATAGCCATCAATAACCAGCATATGACCGTGTAAAAGTGACGGCTGAATATCCACCCCCATCACCATCGGAATACCGAGCGCCCGCACCATGATAGCCGCATGAGAATTGGCCGCCCCATCGCGTACAACCACACCTGCCAGCTTCTCCTGCGGCACTTCTGCCAGTGTTGTTGCAGAAAGTTCATCGGCAACCAGTATCATATGCAGCGGCCAGCTATCCGGAGGCTGATGGGTGTCATTAAGATAAAACAGAAGGCGCTGTCCCAGTAAGCGTAGATCGCCTGCGCGCTCCTGCAGGTAGCTATCCTTTAGAGCAGCAAACTGACCGGCAAATTTTTCGATGACTTTTTTTACCGCCCATTGCGCCACCGCCCCCTGATTTACTTCCGTGAATAACGCCTGGCGCAGACGGGTATCAGACAACAGATGGGCATAGAGATCAAAAATGGCCGCCGTCTCTTTTTGTGCGCCTGCTACATAGCGTTTACTGTAACGGCGAAATTCAGTGGCTGCCTTTTCCAGGGCATCAGTCAGACGTTCACTTTCCGCTGCCGTGTCCAGTGAGGAAGCCTCATGCACCTGTTCCATGAGCGGCATGCGGGTATCGGCCCAGCCTTGTGCAACCGCGATGCCGGGAGAGGCTGGCAACGCACCGATCCGGATCTGACGATACTGACCAAATAGCAACGCCAGTTGTGACTGAAAAAGAATGGCCGCTATTTGCGTTGCCAGGGTGACAAGAAAAGATTCTTCGTTTTTATTAAACTGGCGCTGCTCACGCTGCTGGACAACCAATACCCCCATAACTGACGCCGCTGAATAATCGGCACGCCAAGAAAAGCGCGATAACGCGCTTCCTTAACCGCCGGAATAAATTTAAAACCGGGATGCGTTTGGGCATCAGCAAGATTAATCGGTTGTGCCAGACGTCCGACACGCCCCACCAGCCCTTCATCAAAAGCGAAAGTGACGGTATGGTCGCGTGGTTTTTTCAATCCACGAGTCGCCATCAGGTAATAGCAACGCCGATCATGATCAGCCAGATAGACTGAACAGGCTTCTGTTGCCATCGCCTGGCAAACCTCGCTGACCAGAATATTGAGCGCCACATTTAATCGTGGCGCACTGGCAACCTTCTCAACGATTTCTCGTAACCGGGTGAGCATAATGTACGCGATTCAGAATGATGGTGGCTGCTATTTATCCCCTGGCAGGGTTCTGAATCCTTATCTCCTCCGTGTATATGCTGCCTGCCTGCTTTTTAGCCTCTTTTCCGGCGATAAGCAGACAGATGCTGCGGTTTAGAGGGGGGTTCCGTCAGCGACATCGCCACGCTGGCGAACTCTTTCATTACCCGACGATACACATCGCGTTTAAACGACACCACCTGGCGTACCGGATACCAGTAACTGACCCAACGCCAGCCATCAAACTCTGGTATGCTGCTGGCTTGCATATTGATTGTGGTATCACTGCTGATTAACTGCAACAGAAACCATTTCTGTTTCTGGCCAATACACACTGGCCGGGTATCCCAACGCACCAAACGTTTCGGCAATTTGTAACGCAGCCAGTTACGGGTAACGGCGAGGATGCGTACATCTTTACGGCTTAATCCCACCTCTTCGAACAATTCCCGATACATCGCCTGCTCGGCTGACTCTCCCGGGTTTATGCCCCCCTGCGGAAACTGCCATGAGTGCTGGCCATAGCGCCTGGCCCACACCACCTGCCCCTGGCGATTACAAATTACAATACCGACATTTGGGCGGTAGCCATCGTCATCAATCACCGGACTACCTCAATATCATCTTTAATATCAACGATTGTTTCATACTCGCCGGAAACGGTAAACCATTCTGTGACACCCCGTTTAACGAATAACATTTGAATAACTCACAGTCGCGAACCGAGTTATAAACAACATAAACCTTTTCCACCCTGTTTTATGCACTTTTTCTGTGGATAGAGTTGTGAAAAAGCATGGAATTAACAAGGGAAAACCCCACTATCAACTGAAACACCGGATGGCTTATTTTTTTATAACAACATGATATTCATCACATTATCATACTATAATACCGACAGTCACAGGATGAAATTAATTTCATTACTGCCCTGTTTCTGTGGCTGATGAAAGATCAGGCACCAGTAATTTTATCCACAGTTTATCATAGGCTATTGCGGATAATTTCGCTAAAAACGGATGCTTCATCGGCTGAAAGGGCTGTAAATGGAACCAGTAGTCCGTTTTTTTGCTGGTTATCCTATTTTTCTGTGGATAACATAGTGTAAGATCCTGTTCATTGTCGGTGACCAGTTCTGAACAAACTGATTCTGTCATTTTCAGCATGATCCTGATGAAGTAAAAATTTATATAAATCATTACTTTGTCATATCAACAGCGGAAAAGACACATCCTGTCGGCCGCATGGTCGAGGGTTGATTGCTTTTTAGCCAGAGGCTTGTTTGTATGTTCCCCATCGCACCATTACTCTCCCCGCCCCTCAGCGAACAACAACTTCTGAGCCACGGACAACGGCTGGCAGGCTATACGCTGGGTGAACTCGCCGCACTGGCTGACATTGCTATCCCGCGTGATTTAACACGAGATAAAGGATGGACCGGTATCCTGCTGGAAAAGTGGCTGGGTGCCAGTGCCGGCAGTAAACCGCAACAGGATTTCGCCGCATTAGGCATTGAGTTAAAAACGATTCCGGTCGATCGCCGGGGACGCCCCCTGGAAACCACCTTTGTTTGCGTCGCGCCACTCACTGGCAACAGTGGTGTCAGCTGGGAGAGTTGTCATGTCCGTTATAAACTCCGGCGAGTTCTGTGGGTGCCTGTCGAAGGAGAACGCAGCATTCCGCTGGCACAACGTCGTGTCGGGACACCGCTGCTATGGAGCCCCAGCGAGGAAGAAGAGCGACAATTACGGATGGACTGGGAAGAACTGATGGATCTGATTGTACTGGGGCAGGTGGAGCGCATTACCGCGCGTCATGGCGAAGTTTTACAGCTTCGGCCAAAGGCGGCCAACAGTAAAGCATTAACGCAAGCCATTGGTATTCATGGTGAACCTATTCTTACCCTGCCACGTGGCTTTTATCTGAAAAAAAATTTCACCGCTGCCCTGCTGGCGCGCCATTTTTTTGCCGCCCAGGGTTAATGTTCAGGTTTTCTGCTTTAGAGCCTGGCCCACCTGGTTATTGACGCAGCCAGTTTGGACACGGACAGCGCGGAGAAAATAGTACGAGAGGATTTCGAGCACTGCCCAAAGCCAGAATAGCAAGTAAAATAGCCTAATGAACCAGGCTTTTAGCCTGTGTGGAAGCCGGGAAAAGACCACCGATAAACAGGCAACTTTTTCGCAGCGATTACGTTAGCTGATTTTTGTGATCGACGACACTTTTGATCCATCATACTTCTCCGGTCTTTCTGATATTGTTGACAACAAATTTATCAGTGAGTGACAGAACCAGGAATGAGTCACGATACATTTGCTGCCGCCCGTGAAGGGGACGCGATCGAACATACTGCCTCACAGGGTTGGCTGATTGCCGGTGCGGTCGGTGGCGCATTGCTCGGAGCAGCGGCGGTTGTCGCCACCGGGGGAATGAGTGCTATTGTCGTTGCCGCCACTGTCGGTGCCGGTGCTGCCGGAGGTGCCGGACTGGGCGAAGTGCCCGGCTCCATGTCCTGGGCACCCAGCCATAAAGCCGGGGTGCTAGTGAAGGGCTCGCCCAATGTCTTTATTAACGGCAAACTGGCGATTATCGCCCACCTCTCTGCTGGTGACTGCGATGAGCATGGTCCCGGGTTGCAGGTGGTGGCGGAAGGTTCCAGCAATGTGTTTATCAATGGCTATCCTGTCGCCCGGGTCGGTGACAGGCTGAGCTGCAGTGCCACCATCAGCGAAGGGTCATCCAACGTTTTCATCGGTGACGACCGGGTTCAGACCGATGATATCAACCCGGAAATCCCCGGCTGGATTTCGTCTCAAACATAATATTCGCGCTCAATAAAAGTACCAATGATCCTGTCATGCATTTCAAAAGATTTTGAGTACCCCAGAGTCTTACGATTCAGTCGCTTTAATCGGTTACGCAAATTCAGGTTTTCCCGTTCAATCCGCTGTGTATAAAGCTTACCCCTGATATGTTTTTCATCCGGCAGCAGATCATAAGCACTGAAGTTATCTGTACACCAGAAGGCAACATTAAAACCTGACAATAATTTCAGTAACCTGCGCAGTGTCTTTTTGCTTCTGCGCCCAAAAGTAGGCGCAATAATACGTTTGAGACGAGGCTCCCACGCATACCACAGCCAGCGTTGCTGCTTTTTACTGCCAGCAAAAGACCACATCTCATCCACTTCACAGATAAGCTGGATTTGCTGATTATCCAGCGGAAACGTGGTTACACATCGTGGGGCGAGTTTTTTAAAGTGCGGACAACGGCATTAATGCTGATATGCAGAGTCCTTGCGGTATCGCGGATACCGGCATTATTCATGGCAAGGTCAACAATTTGTTCTTTCATGCCGGGCTGGCAGGCACGGTAAGCGTAATCGACCTGGAAAGTACGGCAGCATGACTGACAGCGATAGCGCTAAAATCCAGCTTTGCCCAGACCATGCTTTTTAACGGGTTCAGTTTGTTGACAAAACGGGCATGTTACATCAATTTTAGCCATCTGGCGCACCGGTTAAAAAGAGTGATTATACAACATGATAAACACGTTGAATACATGACCGTATTTTCAGATATCCCGGAATGATTAAAGAAGATACTCAGGTAGCCTTGTGAGATAGCAAAACATTATCAAATTTTATTTAATGATCCACCGACAGCACCAGTACCCCACTATCTTGCTGATGATAGCGGGTTTCTGACATTGTCCGGGGAAGTAGCCAGGCGCTAAATCCCCCTAATAACCGAATCCCTCTAATGATCGGGATCACCTCTTTTGATCAGACTGCTGAATTTTTTTGATGATATTGCTGGTAGAACAGCCATCCTCAAAATTAAGCACCTGGACATCACCACCATTCGCCCATACTTCTTTGCTTCCGGCGATCTCCTCCGCTTTATAGTCACCGCCTTTTACCAGTAGATCGGGCAGGATACGGGCAATCAGGCGTTGTGGTGTGTCCTCGTCAAAAGAGACCACCCAGTCCACCGCTTCTAACGCACTGAGTACGATCATGCGCTGTTCCAGCGGGTTTACCGGACGTGACTCCCCTTTCAGCCGTTTGGTTGACGCATCGCTATTCACCGCGACAATCAGGCGATCCCCCAATTTACGCGCATTGGCCAGATAAGAAACATGCCCGGCGTGGAGGATGTCAAACACGCCATTGGTCATCACCACTTTCTCGCCACGCTGATGCGCGGCCATCACCGCCTGCTGTAACTCATCTTCACTCATGATGCCAAAACCGGTATCCGCACGCCCGCGCACCGCGTTTTCCAGCTCGACTGGCGAGACGGTGGAGGTGCCGAGTTTACCAACCACCACACCGGCTGCAGCATTGGCAAAGTAGCAGGCTTCTTCCAGGCTGCCGCCAGACGCCAGCGTCGCCGCCAGCACGCCAATAACGGTATCGCCCGCACCGGTGACGTCATATACCTCCTGCGCCTGGGCGGGCATATGCAGCGGAGGACGCCCTGGCTGTAATAGCGTCATCCCCTGCTCAGAGCGCGTCACCAGCAATGCCGATAAGCCGAAATCAGCAATAATTTTCAGGCCACGGGCAACCAGTTCTGCTTCGTCGTAACATTTACCGGCCACGGCTTCAAATTCGGCGAGATTCGGGGTCAGCAATGTTGCGCCGCGATAACGCGCAAAATCAGTGCCTTTCGGATCGATTAGCACCGGGATACCTGCATCGCGAGCCAGCTGGATCATTGTCTGAATGCTGTCCAGTGCACCTTTGGCATAGTCAGAAAGTACCAGCGCGCCTGTCGCGCCCATTGCCAGCTGGATACGCTCATGGATAGGCTGCGGATCAACCCCTGAGAAACCCTCTTCGAAATCAAGCCGGATCAGCTGTTGATTACGCGATAATACCCGCAGTTTCGTAATGGTGGGATGAGTGGGCACAGAGACAAAATCGCACTTTACATTCACATCGGCCAGCGCCTGACTGAGCGCACGCGCCGCATCGTCAATCCCGGTCAAGCCCACCAGGCGCACCGCAGCGCCCAGCGAAGCGATATTCATCGCCACGTTTGCCGCACCACCAGGACGCTCTTCAATACTGTCGACTTTCACCACAGGAACCGGGGCTTCCGGGGAGATTCGATGAGTGGGGCCATACCAGTAACGATCCAGCATCACATCGCCCACCACCAGGACTCCGGCGCGTTCAAATTTCGGCAGCGTGACTTTCATATTCTCTCCTGCAAAATACTCACTTTCGTGGCGCGCGATAATAGCACACCCTGTTTTTTAGTTAAGAGCCTGGCCCACCAGGCGTTATTGGCGCAGCCAGTTTAGACACGGACAGCGCGAAGAAACCGCAGCGTACAGGTCATACCTGAGGATTTCGAGCACTGCCCAGAGCCAAAATGGCAAGTAAAATAGCCTGATGGGCCAGGCGCTAAGCCAGCAGCCACTTCTGCCAGCTCGAATTAACCTGCTCACGCGCCTCGCTAAAGGCATCGGCAGCCATATGTCCCGGCTGTTCCTGCAACGCCAGGTGATGCAGGGCATCGCGTAACCTGATGTAGGCCTGTGTCAACCTTTGCGCCTCGTCATTATCCATAATGCCATTTTGCGCCAGTAACTGAAGGATGCGTACATTATCCGACCAGTGCGTTAATGATGGTTGCGCGTGCGCATAGCGCAGAACCAGATACTGGGCAATAAATTCAATATCGGTAATGCCACCGATACCCGCTTTGATATCAAAGCGATCGCTACATTTATTGCCATGGTGAGTACGCATTTTTTCCCGCATTTCACGCACCTCAGTCTGTAGCGTCGAACCATCACGAGGTGTACAGAGAATCGCGTGACGGATAGCCTCAAAATGCGTCTGTAATGGCGGATCGCCATACACAACACGGGCACGTACCAGCGCCTGATGTTCCCATGTCCAGGCTTCATGTTGTTGATAATCAGCGAACGCCTCAAGGGTGGTGACCAGCATTCCCGCCGCTCCGGAGGGACGTAAACGAACATCGACATCATAGAGGATCCCCAGTGCGGTGCGGGTGCTGAACAGGTGCATAATACGCTGGGCCAGGCGCAGATAGAACTGACGACCCTCGATTTCGCGCGCCCCGTTGGTCATCACATCCGCCGGACAATTATGCAGAAACACCAGATCGAGATCAGAGTTATACCCCAGCTCACGTCCCCCCAGCTTACCATAACCGACGACAGCGAAACCCTGCTCGGTCGAATGCTGTAAATGAGCAGGATAACCATAGCGCGTGACCATTTGCCGCCATGCTTGCTGTACCACCGCGGCAATTATCGCCTCCGCCAGCCAGGTTAAGTGATCACTCACTTTCATGACCGGTAGTGTCCCGGCAATATCGCTCGCGGCAATACGCAATAATTGCGCCTGTTTGAATTGACACAGCGCTTCCAGCTTTTGCTCGTCATCCTCTTCTGGCACCCGTAACAGATACTGGCGTAATTCATCGCCATAGGCACTGTTCGCCGAGGGTTGATACAGCGTATCCGGATTGAGGAGTTCATCTAACAGCAGGGGATAACGCGCTAACTGACTGGCGACCATCGGTGAAGCGACACAGAGTCTGATTAAATGTTGCAACACCCCAGGGTATTCACTGAGCAGTTCAAGATAGGTCGTCCGGGTGATGATACTGGTTAATAGCGGCATAATGCGCGCCAGGGCGAGCGGGGCATCGGTGCACAGGCATACTTCACGCAGTAAATGTGGCATCAGCTGATCGAGCACCAGACGACCACGCGGACCCACCGGGCGTTTATCCAGATCATGGCGAAAATCGGTGATCAGCGTCAGTACCACTCGGCGAGCATCATCAGCAAGGTGGGCGATTGCCGGGGTAGTCTCATCTTCCGCCAGCGCATCCTGCCACAGTTCATGCCAGTATGCTTCCAGCTGATCGTCAGCGGAAGCGGGAGAATCATCGCCAATCAATACATTAAAGATGCGTCGAACCTGAGCCATTCTGGCGGTCAGACTCGCCTCCAGTGCTGGCCAGTCGGCGGCGCCCATCGCCCATGCCAGCCGGGCACGATTAAGATCATCGGCGGGCAGCGTCTGTGTCTGCTGATCATCGATGCTTTGTAGCAGATTCTCCAGTCGGCGTAAGAACAGGTAAGCATCGCGTAGCTGGCTGGCATCCTCTTCCGGCAACAGACGCCGTTCTGCGATAGCCGCCAGCGCGGTCAGTAAGGATCGTGATTGCAGTGCTGGCTCGCGGCCACCACGAATAAGCTGGAAGACCTGAACAATAAACTCAATTTCACGGATCCCGCCCGCACCCAGCTTAATGTTATCGCGCAAACCACGACGACGCACTTCACGAGCGATCATTCCTTTCATATTACGCAGTGACTGTATGACGCTAAAGTCAATATAGCGGCGAAAAACAAAAGGTCGCAGCATCGCGTGCAGTTCACTGGCGTAATCGCTGTTATTCTCCCCCATAATCCGCGCTTTGACCATCGCATAGCGCTCCCAGTCACGTCCCTGCTCCTGATAGTAATCTTCCAGCGCCGCGAAACTTAACACCAGCGGCCCGCTGTCACCAAAAGGGCGCAGGCGCATATCCACACGATAGACGATCCCCGCGTCGGTCGGCTGATCGAGAACCTTAATCAGCCGCTGACCCAGGCGGGTAAAAAACTGGGCATTATCCTGTTCACGGCGTCCGCCCTGGGTCGTCCCCTTCTCCGGCCAGACAAAAATAAGATCGATATCGGAGGAGAAGTTCAGTTCACCGCCACCGAGTTTACCCATCCCGAGGATCAACAGCGGTTGCGCTTTGCCTTGTGCGTTAGTCGGGGTGCCCCATTCACGACAACAAGCGCGATACAGCCAGTCGCGGGCGGCCACGATCAATGTCTCTGCCAGCACACTGAGTTGCTGTAAACTCTCCTCTTCACTGACCAGCGCCAGAGTCTGCGCCCAGGCGATCCGTACCATGATCCGGCGGCGAAACAGACGTAACTCGCGCATCAGTGCCGCTTCATCATCAACATTGGCCAGCGCAGTCTGTAGCCAGACGCGGTAATCACGCCACTCCTGCGCCACTGGCGGTGAGGCGGTCAACTCCAGCAACCACTGCGGGTGCGCAATCAGATTCTGGCGGACAAAATCGCTGAATGTTATCACGGCCTGTAGCTGTGGCGTGAGCGCTGATGAGGGAAAATCCGCTGGCAACTGGTTGATGATGGTTCGCCAGTGCTGCTGTAAGGGCAAAGAGAGCGACATATTGGCCTCCTCCTGAGGGTTATTATCGTTTGCCACTATGCAACCAGAAGGGTTCGGCGGCCAGTACCTGATGACAAAAATCAGCAATCAGCGGGATATTTTTGTGTTCAATAGCGCGATAAAGCGCCTGCCAGCGGGCCAGCCACGGCGTGGCGGCATCGGCATAAGCGCTTGCCAGTAGCTGGATACAGCCGATTTCACGCGCCAGATGCGGCAACTGATCATGATAATGGCTGGCTGAATTCGGCTGAAAAGCCTTTTTTAAATTCGCCAGTGCCTGCGACAGATGAATATCAGCAAAACGTTTAAAAGAGCCGCTGATCTGCTTTTGCGCTTGCGGGTCTAAAAATGAGCGCCACTCCCGATTCGCCAGCCATGCTGTCAGCGTGAGCTTCGCGCCGACGGTGACGGTACTGAACAGGGCGGCAGATGTGGTGTCCGCCGCCGCCAGCACCGCCTCTGCCGCATTGAGCTGTTCACGGATCGCCGCCGTCGCCTTACGGGGCACAACCCCGCCAAACAGCGTCAGGGTATAGCGTACCCGCGCAATGGCCTGCAGGATCTCTGTTTTTGCCGCCGAATAGCCCTGCGCCCAGACTTCATCATGATACAGCCAGTGCGTCAGCGCACTTTCCAGCGCCGCCACCAGCCCTTGTTCAAGGGTGGCTTTGGCGGGCAGGCGCAAAATACCGAGCGATTTCGGCAGAGATTTCGTCTTATCTTGTATCAGATGGTAACCGCGTGCGGCTTTACTCAGCCCCCCCTGACGCAGGACGCCAACGCTCAACAGGCGACGGGCAAGGGTCAGCACATCCGGTAAATGACCAGAGAGCAACTCCAGTTCCAGTTCACAAATCGCCTGCTGGCGATCCGCCGTTTTGACCGCACCGCGATCGAGGGCGATTTCAATCGTGCTTGCCCCTTCATTAATCTGCCATTTTTCGCGGCTAAAATCGGTACTGAATAATGGCCGTATATTTTGCGCCAGCGTGGCAGGTAACTGACCTTGTGGCCAGACGTCAGCAGGAAGGCGATCCAGTGCCAGTTCAGGTTGTTGCAGGGGGATATTGTATTCCGGACGCTGATGCAAGCCGCCTGTCATATGGCCTGCCGTTTTCAATGTCATTTCATACTGCCCGCGTTCGCCGCGAATCCGCAATCCAATATCATGGCTACGCAGCCAGCCCTCTGCGGTGTCGTAATAAATATTCTGCAATGAGCTCGCCGCAGTATGTTGTGCATCGAGAGTATTAAGATAGTGACGCAAATTTTCTACGCCGTTATCCATTATGATGAATTTTAATTCTATTTCTTGCGCCATAAATAAATTATTCCACCGCTTTTTTGTATCCGGCCATCAGGAGCGAACTAAGCCCTGAATCTCTTGTCAATAAATAGTATTTGGCGATAATGCGCGATGCAATGTGCATTTTGTCAGGCTATCCGCCTGTTTTTTCCGATGGTGACAGAAAACTTTACAGCGTTATGGCGATGCCATAATTGTCGTTCCACTTTTTATCATTCAATAATGAGCCGATGCTAAAATTACGCTTTATCCTGTGGGGTGTACTGGCGCTGACCGCCATAGCAGCAACCCATGCGGAAGAACAACGTTATATTTCCGATGAGCTGAATACCTGGCTACGCACGGGCCCCGGTGATGAGTACCGCCTGCAGGGCACCATCAATGCCGGAGACGCGGTTTCTTTACTGCAAACCAATGACAGCAACGGTTACGCGCAAATCCGCGACAGCAATGGTCGTACCGCCTGGTTACCACAGAAATATCTGAGCACCGAACCCAGTTTACGTACCCGAGTCCCTGATCTGGAAAATCAGGTAAAAACCCTGACCAGTAAACTCAATAATATTGATAATACCTGGAATCAGCGCACCGCAGAAATGCAGGCAAAGGTCGCCAGTAGCGATGACACCATTAACACCCTGCAGGAAGAAAACCAGAAGCTGAAAAATGAACTTATTATTGCCCGTAAAAAGGTCGATCTTGCCAATCTGCAACTGGATGACAAACAACGCCTCATTATCATGCAATGGTTTATCTACGGTGGCGGTGTGCTGGGTATGGGTCTGTTGCTCGGTTTGATACTCCCCTATCTGATCCCACGACGCCGACGCAAAGATCGATGGATGAACTAAGAACCTGTCTGACACCGACAGTGCCGGGAACCCACCGTGTACAGGGAGTACGTGACGATTTCAGGCACTGCCGGGAGACAAAATAGCAAGCCAATTAGCCTGATGGGATAGACTCCGATTCGTTTTCTTTGTCAGACTCACGTATCATTCTGATTGTCACAGAGATGTAAGGAGTCAACGGTGAAATGTTATCTGGTTGGCGGTGCTGTCCGCGATGCGTTATTGGGCCTCCCGGTGAAAGACAGGGATTGGGTGGTCGTCGGTGCGACACCTGCACAGTTGCTTGTGGCGGGTTATCAGCAGGTTGGGCGCGATTTTCCCGTCTTTCTACACCCGGAAAGCCGGGAAGAGTATGCACTGGCACGCACGGAACGTAAATCTGGTTCCGGTTACACCGGTTTTATCTGTTATGCCGCCGCCGATGTCACCCTGGAGCAGGATCTGCAACGCCGTGATTTAACCATCAATGCGCTGGCGCAGGATGACAATGGCCAGATTATTGACCCCTATCATGGCCTGGCCGATTTACACGCAGGCTTGCTGCGCCATGTCTCACCGGCCTTCAGTGAAGATCCACTGCGCGTCTTGCGGGTAGCGCGTTTTGCCGCCCGTTATGCCCATCTGGGATTTCGTATTGCAGATGAAACACTGGCTCTGATGCGTCATATGGCGACCAGCGGTGAGCTGTCACAACTGACCCCGGAACGGGTCTGGAAAGAGACCGCCAGTGCCCTTGCCAGCCATAATCCACAGGTTTTTTTCCAGACGCTACGCGATTGTCAGGCACTCAGGATCCTGTTTCCGGAACTGGATGCGCTGTTCGGTGTACCCGCCCCGGCGCAGTGGCATCCGGAAATTGACACCGGTTTGCATACCCTGATGACGCTGACCATAGCGACAATGCTGTCGCCGGAAATCGATGTGCGCTTCGCCGCACTGTGTCACGATCTGGGTAAAGGACTGACGCCGAAAGCACAGTGGCCCCATCATCACGGTCATGGCCCGGCCGGTATCCGGCTGATTGAGAATATCTGTCACCGCCTGCATGTGCCGAATGAAATACGTGATCTGGCTCGCTGTGTGGCCGAATTTCACGATCTGATCCATACCTTGCCTGATCTGTCGGCCAGCACCCTGATCCAGTTGTTCGATCGAATCGATGCGTGGCGGAAGCCGCAACGGGTAGAGCAGATCGCGCTCACCAGTGAAGCGGATATGCGTGGCCGCGCGGGATTTGAAACACGCGATTATCCTCAGGGGCGTCTGTTGCGCGAAGCCTGGCAAATCGCCCAATCGATCCCCACCCAGGCGGTGCTGGCACAGGGCTTTAAAGGCATGGCGATCCGCCATGAACTGACCAGAAGAAGAATTGCGGCTATTGAGCAGTGGCAGAAAGCACGCTTTCCTCAGTCCGCAGGCTGAGGAGCGGCTTCTCACCGCGGCAAACCCGCCGCAGAGAGCATCGCGTTTCAGGCTGACGGGATATCCGGGGCGCGGGAGCGCTCAATCACCACGCCAACACGCCTGGCTCTGGCCACCGCCCCGGGTTTGCTGACTTTAATACGCACCCACGGCGAGGGATAATTTTCCAGTAACAGTGTCGCAACCTCTTCAGCGACACGTTCTACCAACATAAAGCGCCCGCTTTCGACATAATCAGTGATCCGCTCGCTGATCTCAGCATAATTGAGACAATCGCCAAGCTGATCGCTGCTGGCCGCCTGACGGTTACCCCATGCCATTTCGATATCGAATACCAGCTTCTGTTTGATGGTTTGCTCCCATTCGTAAGCACCAATCGTAGTGATAACCTCCAGTTGTTCGATAAAAACAATATCCATCATGATCCTCCTGTTTCGGCTAAAACTGCCTATCACTGCTGGCAAATGATGCGTATTATCCATAGATACAAAGCAACTCCCTAACGAATTCGTCTTGCCGCAACCACGCGCAGTGACGGGAACAGTAATCTTGTCAGAATGGAGCCGCTTATGAGTGTTATCGCAGCGGGAATGGTTATTATCGCCTATCTTTGCGGCTCCGTTTCCAGTGCCATTCTGGTATGCCGTTTCGCAGGGTTTCCCGATCCACGCCAGTGTCGCTCAGGTAATGCCGGGGCAACCAATGTATTACGTATTGCCGGTAAAGGCGCGGCCAGCACAGTGCTTATTTTTGATCTGCTCAAAGGCATGTTGCCAGTGTGGGGCGGACTGGCATTCGGTCTGACACCGTTCTGGCTGGGCCTGGTGGCTATAGCGGCCTGTGTCGGGCATATCTGGCCAGTGTTCTTCCATTTTCATGGCGGTAAAGGAGTGGCGACGGCATTTGGCGCTATTGTCCCCTGCGGCAGAGATTTGGCGATGGTGCTGGCGACAACCTGGCTTGTGACCCTGCTACTAAGCGGTTACTCGTCACTGGCGGCGATCGTCAGCGCCCTGATGGCACCGCTGTATGCCTGGTGGCTGACACCACAATATATCTTGCCGGTATCGATGCTCTCTGGTCTGATCCTGTTACGCCATCACAGCAATATCCGGCGTCTGTGGCATCATCAGGAGACAAAAATCTGGTTACAACGGCAGAGAAGTGACAAAAACGACACCAGCGCGAATCAGTCAAAATAGCGGGCAGAGGGAAAATCCCCCGGCTGAGTGGGAACCGGGGGCGATGACGTGACTGGCATTATTGCCCGGCGATTTTCATCTCTGGCAACAAGACAGAGCCACACTGAATATGGCTGCGCGTTTCGATATCATCACCGATAGCGACAATATCGCGCCACATTTCCCGTAAATTGCCAGCAATTGTGATTTCGCTGACTGGATACTGAATTTCACCATTCTCAACCCAGAAGCCACTGGCACCGCGCGAATAATCCCCGGTGACGCCACTGACCCCCTGCCCCATTAACTCCGTGACAATCAGCCCGCGCCCCATCTCTTTCAGCAACTGCGCAAAACTCAGCGTATGACCGTTTATGCGCCAGTTATAGATCCCTCCGGCATGCCCATTGCTCTTCAGCCCCAGTTTGCGCGCTGAATAGCTGCTCAGTAACCACTGCGTTAATATGCCCTCTTTAATGATGTCGCAACGTTCGGTACGCACCCCTTCGCTATCAAACGCGGCGGAGGCCAGCCCTTTTTGCCAGTGCGGATGCTCTTCAATGGTCAGCCATTGCGGAAAAACCGGTTTACCCAGCGCATCGAGCAAAAATGTCGATTTGCGGTATACTGCGCCACCGGCAATCGCGCCGATCAGATGACCAAACAAACCCGTGGCGACTTCGCTGGCAAAAATAACCGGCGCTTTTATGGTCGGGAGTTTGCGCGGAGCCAGGCGTGACAAGGTACGACGCGCGCACTCATTGCCCACCCACTCGGCGGACTGTAATCCGCTCAGCTCGCGGCTCACGGTGTAGGCATAATCGCGTTCCATATCGCCGTTCTCTTCGGCAATAACGCAACTGGAGAGTGAGTAACGGGTGGAGCAATAGCTCTGTAACATGCCGTGGCTGTTACCGAATACTTTAATCCCATAACGACTATTAAAACTGCCACCTTCGGTATTGGTAATGCGTTTATCCGCTTGTAACGCCGTGTTTTCAGCTTCAGTGGCCAGCTCAAGGGCCTGATCGGCCGTCACTTCTGCCGGATGAAAAAGGTCGAGATCCGGCGCATCGAAGGCCAGAAGGTCTTTATCGGCGATCCCGGCGCAGGGATCGGGCGATGTGTAGCTGGCAATATCCAGCGCGGCCTGTACGGTACGGGCGATCGCCTGTGGGCTCAGATCGGTCGAAGAGGCACTGCCCTTGCGATTTTGATGGTAGACCGTGATGCCTAATGCCCCATCGCTATTAAATTCGACATTCTCTGCCTCGCCATAACGGGTACTGACGCTAATACCGGTGGTTTTTCCCACGGATACTTCTGCCGCGTCTGATTTTCCTGCTGCCAGCGCCAGTGCGGTGGTGACAGCTTCTTCCAGCGCTTTACGCTGCTGCGCAACCTGAGAAATAACTTTCATCGCTAATGCCATAATGAATACAGAAAAGTGTTGCATGCAGTCTAACAGAGAACTGTTTTTCAGTGTGCATCTTAACTGATAACATGAGCCTCTTTTTTCAGGAGCCTGAGATGACCAAGAAGCCTAATGACTGGCCCAGCGATGTTCCCGCTGATGACCTCGCCGATCACGATGATGAAATTATCTGGGTCAGTAAAAGTGAAATTAAACGTGATGCGGAAGAACTGAAACGTCTTGGCGCAGAGATCGTCGGGCTGGGGAAAAATGCCCTTGAGAAGATACCACTGGATAACGATCTGCGTGATGCCATTGATCTTGCCCAGCGTATCAAAATGGAGGGACGCCGCCGTCAGCTACAGCTGATTGGCAAAATGCTACGCAGTCGTGATGTCGCGCCTATTCGTCAGGCACTGGATAAGCTGAAAAATCGTCACAACCAACAAACCTCTCTGTTTCATAAACTGGAAACCATCCGCGATCGTTTAATAGAGGAAGGTGATAATGCGATAGCGGAAGTGCTCAATCTGTGGCCCGATGCCGATCGTCAACAGCTACGTTCACTTATCCGCAATGCCCAAAAAGAGAAAGAGAGCAACAAGCCGCCAAAGTCATCACGCCTGATCTTTCAGTACCTGCGTGAATTAGCTGAAAATCAACAATAATTACCCTCTTCTGCCTGCATTTTCCTGTGCATCATTCCGGGCTGACAAACGCTATCCGCCGCAATAGCCCGGAAACAGCGCAGCTGAATCGTTAAAACGCTGACTGTTCGAAATCACAAACTGAACGCAAAAACGGTAATGCGTTACAGCTAAATTGTGAGGTCTGTCGGGTCAATCTGCTTTATAAAGAGGATATTTGCTTATCCAGTGAGATATCTCACATTTCCTGCCAGGCTTTATGGCTAGATTTTATTCACCGGTAACACAATCGATTCAGCCAAAAAGGTCACAACATGAAAAAGACACTCACGCTGGTAGCTAGCGCTATGCTTATATCCGCTCCTGTCGCAGCACAAACATGGGTACTGACCAGTGCCGAAGAGAGCATTGAACAAGGAGACTGGCAAATTACCAGCGATCAACTGAAGATCAAGGATCATACGTTCAGTATCGCGCAAAAAGTATTGCATGGCGGGAAACAAGAGGGCAGCAAGATTCTGGTGATCAATAATCAAGATGGCCTGACAATCACACTGAGCCCGACACGCGGTATGAATTTACTGAAAGCGGAAGGCTTTGGCAGCAAAATGGGCTGGGACTCGCCGGTAAAAGAGGTGGTCAATCCGGCCTTTATCAACCTCGAAAGCCGTAATGGCGTCGGCTGGCTGGAAGGCTTCAATGAGATGATGGTACGTTGTGGCTATGAATGGACCGGCCACCCGACCACGGTTAATGGCCAGATTTACACCCTGCATGGCAGAGCGGGAAACACCCCCGCCTCACGGGTAGAAGTGGAGGTCAGTGATAGCGCACCGTATGAAATTCGTATCCGTGGGCTGGTGAAAGAGAGTGCGTTTAAGAAAGTGGATTTACAAACCCTGACCGAATTGCGCTATGTACCTGGCAGCAATAGTTTTAGTCTGCATGATGTGTTAACCAACCATGCTGACTACCCGCATGATTATCAAATTATCTACCACAGCAATTTTGGCCACCCTATTCTGGAAGAGGGGGCACGTTTCCTCGCCCCCATTACCCGTGTCAGCCCGTTTAACGACTACGCAAAAGCCGGAATGACTACCTGGCGCAACTATACTGGCCCGCAGAAAAACTTTGATGAAATGGTCTTTAATCTGCAACCCCTGGCCGATGAAAATCAGCAAACCGTCGCGGCAGTGATCAATAGAGCCGGAGATAAAGGCGCCGCCATTCAGTTCGATATCCGCCAGTTGCCATTGTTGACGTTATGGAAAAATACTGATACCGAAAAACAGGGTTACGTCACCGGAATGGAACCGGGAACCAGTTATGCCTATCCGGTCACCATTGAACGGCAACAAAAACGGGTCAAACAGCTTCAGCCCGGTGCCAGTACGCAATTCGACCTCACCTATACCCTGTTGTACAATCGCCAGCAGGTTGCCGACATCGAGAAAAGAATTGCCACTATTCAGGGAGATAAACCTGTCCAGCAGAGTAATACTCCGATTGCCCATGAGTGATCAGCACAACCGAGCAACCGTGATCGGGCATATGACATGCCCGGTCAATTATTCAGTGACGGTCGCCTGACTCGCCAGCTTATCGAGCAACTTCTGATGAATACCACTGAAGCTGCCATTGCTCATGATCAGAATGTTATCGCCGGGACGGGCGGTTTTGATGATCATATCGACCAGTGTGTCAATATCGGCACTCCAGTGTGCTGGCTGGACACACGCCTCGGCAACTTCGGCCACCTGCCACGGAATATGTTGCGGCTGTAACAGAAACACTTCATCGGCACGCCCAAGAGAGGGGGCGAGATCATCCTTACATACCCCCGTTTTCATGGTGTTAGAGCGCGGCTCCAGCACCGCCAGAATACGGGCTGTTCCGCCCACTTTACCCCGTAGTGCTTTTAATGTCGCGAGGATCGCTGTCGGATGATGGGCAAAATCATCATAGACCGCAACACCATTCGCCTCGCCACGTAACTCAAGGCGGCGATGAGCATTAATAAAGCTGCCCAGCGCATGGCTGGCATCTGCTGGCATCACGCCAACATGATGGGCGGCAGCGATAGCCATCAGGCCATTATGCATATTATGTTCGCCGACCAGCTGCCAGTTCACTTCTCCCACCTTTTCGCCATCGTGCCACACTTCCCATTGCGAAGCGTCAGCATTCTGTTTCCTGGCCTGCCAGCGCCCTTGTTCTCCCACCAGTTCCTGTTCGCTCCAGCAGCCCATCGCCATCACCTGTTTCAGATTGAGATCATGCTCCGGCAGGATAATTTTTCCCTGACCGGGCACAATACGTACCAGATGATGAAACTGTTTCTGAATAGCACGCAAATCGTCAAAAATATCGGCATGGTCAAACTCAAGATTATTCAGGATCAGAGTTCGCGGGCAATAGTGGACAAATTTCGAGCGCTTATCAAAGAAGGCACAATCATACTCATCGGCTTCAATCACAAAAAACGGACTGTTACCCTGACGCGCAGAGACGGAAAAATTACCGGGGACACCACCGATAATAAATCCAGGTTGATAACCACAAACTTCAAGGATCCATGTCACCATCCCGGCGGTGGTGGTTTTGCCATGCGTACCGGCAACCGCCAGCACCCAGCGATCACGCAGGATAAAATCATGTAGCCATTGCGGGCCTGACATATAAGGAAGGTTATTTTCCAGCACCATTTCGACACACGGATTACCACGGGTCATCGCATTGCCGATGATCACCAGATCGGGCGCTGGCGTTAGCTGGCTGACATCATACCCCTGAATCAAATGAATGCCCTGTTTTTCCAGCATGGTGCTCATGGGGGGATAGACATTCGCATCCGACCCCGTGACCTGATGCCCAAGGGCGCGAGCCAGGAGCGCCAGCCCGCCCATAAACGTACCACAGATACCTAAAATATGAATGTGCATGAATTTATTCCTCTTTATTCTGGTACACATTTTACCCACATCTGCGTTATCAGAGAATCATATTTCAGATTAATACTTGTCTTGCTGTCACGATTCACTATGCGCATTTTTTTTATTCTTTGTTAGGATGGGCGGATTGGTTCCATCTTAATATTGTATATGCAGGGATATAGTTATGAAAACGTTAGGTGAATTTATTGTTGAGAAGCAATCTGAGTTCGCGCATGCCACCGGAGAACTGACAGCGTTGTTATCAGCGATAAAGTTAGGTGCCAAGATTATCCATCGCGATATCAATAAAGCGGGCCTGGTCGACATCCTGGGAACCAGCGGTAATGAGAATGTTCAGGGCGAGGAGCAACAAAAGCTTGATATTTTTGCCAATGAAAAATTAAAAGCCGCTCTCCGCGCACGCGGTATCGTCGCTGGCATCGCCTCTGAAGAAGAAAACGAGATTGTCATTTTTGATGATTGTAAAGACGCCAAGTACGTCGTGCTGATGGACCCGCTGGACGGCTCCTCGAACATTGATGTCAATATTACCGTCGGCACGATCTTCTCTATCTATCGTCGTGTCACCCCTGTCGGAACCTCAGTGACGCTGGAAGATTTCCTGCAACCCGGCAATAAACAGGTTGCCGCAGGCTATGTGGTTTACGGATCCTCCACCATGCTGGTCTATACCACCGGTTGTGGTGTCCATGCCTTTACTTACGATCCTTCACTCGGTGTTTTTTGTCTCTCTCAGGAACGGATGCAATTCCCGGAAAAAGGACATACCTATTCGATCAATGAAGGCAATTACATCAAGTTCCCTCAGGGGGTGAAGAAATACATCAAATTCTGCCAGGAGGCGGACGCAGCGACGCAACGCCCTTATATCTCGCGCTATACCGGCTCGCTGGTGGCCGATTTTCACCGCAATCTGTTAAAAGGTGGGATCTACCTCTATCCGGGCACAGCCAGCCATCCCGAAGGCAAATTACGCTTGCTGTATGAATGCAATCCGATGGCCTTTCTGGCAGAACAAGCCGGTGGCAAGGCCAGCGACGGTGAAATGCGTATTCTGGATATCATGCCCGCGCATCTGCATCAACGCCGTTCATTCTTCGTTGGCAATAATCATATGGTGGCTGATGTTGAACGTTTTCTGAAAACATTCCCCGATAAATAAAGCGCCATTTTTCTCTCTGGCAAACCCGGAGAGAAATTTTCAGCCCGTGGAAGATGAGATGCCTCGCTTTTACGGGCAGAAAAAGAAGCGGAGACATTCAGTCCGGGTTGGCTATAATAGCCGTCTCCTGTTTTCCATCTGTTTTCAAGGACACAGATATGAGCTTACTCAACGTCCCGGCAGGTAAAGAGCTGCCAGAAGATATCTACGTGGTGATCGAGATCCCTGCGAACGCTGATCCGATCAAATACGAAGTCGACAAAGACAGCGGTACGCTGTTCGTTGATCGCTTTATGTCCACAGCGATGTTCTATCCATGCAATTACGGTTATATCAACCACACCCTCTCTCTGGATGGTGATCCGGTTGATGTGCTGGTGCCAACCCCTTATCCCCTCGCTCCCGGTTCCGTGATCCGCTGCCGCCCGGTGGGGGTGCTGAAAATGACCGATGAGTCAGGCGAGGATGCCAAACTGGTCGCAGTGCCACACAGCAAACTGAGCAAAGAATACGATCACATTAACGATGTCAACGATCTGCCTGAACTGCTTAAAGCGCAAATCACCCACTTTTTCGAGCACTACAAAGATCTGGAAAAAGGTAAATGGGTAAAAGTTGACGGCTGGGATAATGCCGAAAAAGCAAAAGCTGAAATTATGGCCTCCTTCGAACGCGCTAAACAGAAGTCATCCCGCTAAATCATCCTCTGACACCGTTGTTCAGCGGTGGCATCAGCGTCACCGTCGTAACCATCCGGCAATGATAACGGTTATAAAAAAAAGCAGGCACCTTCCGGGCCTGCTCTTTGTATTACTGCGACTTACTTCAGAAACTGTATTTCACATTCAGCATAGCAGCGGTGTCGTTATAGCCTTTATCACCTATCTGCACGCCGACATTACCCGAAACATTCAGCCGGGAAGTTACCTGTCCTTCGACACCGGTTCTGATCTCTCCGCTGTCACGGGTTCCCTGCTGCCTGATCGATACGTTATCCATACGGGTACTGAAGCTCCGGGTATTATGCAGCCAGTTCACTTCCACAAAGGGTTTGAACTCTTGCGTGGTTCCGGCTTCTGTCTGATGCTGGCTGCTAATCCAGCTTTTTACCCCCAGACGAGTGCGGATATTGCCATCACCCTGCCCTTTAATCCGAGTGCCGTTTTGCTCACGATGATCATCTGCTTTTACGCCCATCCACACCGCTTGTGCCTGTGGCTGAATGTACCATTCATTGATACCACCGTGACTGCCGGTAAAGCTTCCTGCCTGTACACTGTAACCGGTTTCGACTGACGCCGTCATTCCTTTGGAGTGATAAGACTCACCCTGTAAGCCATCGCCTTTCACCGAGTTATCAAACCAGCTGTACTGTACCCAGCTATCGACATAGGCACCACGGCGCGTGGCCTCATCCGCATACCAGCTCGCATTGACACCCGTGTTGTAGCCACGGACGCTGCCTTTTGCCCGATAGCCCGTCCGCGATGACTCAGCATGGCTGTGTTCGGTGCCATAACCACCCATCACACCAAAATGCCAGCCATCGGTACCGTTGCTGCTCCCCTGCAGGAGATCGCCGCCCAGCTGCACAACATAGCGATTACTCTGGTTTTTTATCTGGCTGTTGCCATCCTTCCAGTGCGTATGTCCGCCTGAGTGACGCATCCACAGGCTGGTTTCTTTCTGTTGACCGCTGATCGCATCGGTATAGCGCGTTTTACCACCACGATCATCCAGACGAGTGACAAACAGGGTATTCGCTGCCGCGAGGTTAGCATTATAGTTGCCTGCTTCCGGACGTATATTATTATTCTGGCTACTGCCTGCCGGAACCTGAGCGGACGATCCACCGGTACTATCGCTGGCACCGCCTGTTCCGCCACCGCTTACGCCGCCTGTACCACCTGTACCGCCAGTACCACCAGCGCCACCACCGCTTACGCCGCCGGTACCACCTGTACCGTCGCCACTTATGCCGCCTGTACCACCAGTGCCACCACCGCTTATGCCATCGGTACCACCTGTGCCTGGCACCGTGATATGTTGACCACTGTTCAGATACCAGTGATTATGGTTTGCTCCCAGACCACGCTGGAGAGTATAGTCATACGCGCCAGCAGTAATACGACCATTCTGGATAAACTCTCCGTTCGACAGACCATTAACATACACCAGCTCGATCCCATTGAGCGACGGTTTACCAGTGCCCCCCATATGATTGACGCTGACAAACGTCTTACCGCTGGTGTTGCCGTGGACAATCAGTTTATCTGTGACGGTATTATTTCCATCCAGCGTGGCGTTCATGACCAGATGACCATTATCACCGATATAGTTACCCATCACCACCAGCTGATTACCGGAATACTGATGTGTCGCTCCCCGGCCAGCCACGCCACCACCAGAGATCGGCTGTACTTTACTGGTCACAATGGTTCCGCTGTTTTTCAGGTTGCCCGCGACACCACCAAAGCCTGTCAGCGTGCCCTGAGCCGCGATATTCACCTGTGAGCTGGAGAGCATCACCGGAGAATCCTCACTGCCCAGCTTCAGGGTGCCTTGCTCGATATGGGTCTCTCCGTTCCATGCCGCCTGATGGTCAACGGTCAGCACCCCGGCCCCGGTTTTACGCACAGTACCGTTACCGGTGATCGCATTATCAAGCTGCCAGTCGGTATCACTGTTCAATACCAGTGTACCCTGATTATAGACACTGCCTTTACCCAGGTTGTCACCCTCTGATACGGTCATCGCAGAACTATTGTCCACGTTGAATTGACCAGAAAAGTGACGATTATTACCGGTCAGGACGGCATTGCTGCCCGTCAGGGTGACAACACCACCACCACTCAGTGCATTATCGAGGATGCCGGAAATATGATTCATCGCCAGTGTTCCGCCATTATTAATGCCACCCGTGCCGAGACCGAGTATATTATTAAGCTGTACTGTTGCCTGATCTGCAATCGTGGTATTGGCCGTCAGGTTACTGTTAGCACCCGAGATTTCGAGGATGCCGCCATTGACATTCAGTTTACCGCCGCCACTTAACTGCCCCTCTGCTGTACCGCCATGCGTCAGGGTCAGGGCACCCCCATTCAGATTCAGCCGTGAATCTGCAGCTGCCGTCAGTTTACCGATTGTCTGGCTGTGACCATTCATATCCAGCCCGCTCAGCGCATTCAGACGCACTTCACTGGTTTTACCAAGTACGTTATGGTCGTCCATTTGCAGGTCACCACTACGAATATCAGTGATACCGGTATAGTCATTATTATGGTTGGAGAGCGTCACCGTCTCACCCTGTGCGCTGCTAATGGCCAGATCGCCGGTTCCGGTAAGCAGGGCGCTAAGCTCGGCACCGCTGCCGGTTTTACCCGCTGCATTCAGGATAAGGGCATTGGCACCGTTCTCCAGCAGCTCAACCTGGGTTAATCCATAACCGATATACAGACCATCGTCATTTTCGCCCGAAGTTAAACGGTAGTCATACGTTGCTTCGGCCACTTGTTGCCCGTATTGCAGAACATCATGATACACCTTGTCGGTAATAAGTTGTCCTGTATGGTTCTGTAGCTTCAGGGCTCCCCCCGTGGCGACCACATTGCCACCGGTGACAGAAACCAGCTGAATGGACGCATTTTCATCATCCTGCTCCATCAGGGAAACGGCCGTATTCACATTATGTGGCAGGGCCTGTATGCTGCCGGAGACATCAACCTGCACGATACCGTCACCACTGAGATCCAGATCGCCGGTCACATGGATCATGTTATCGCTGTGATGCTGGCTGGGCAGCACCGTTCCAAAATTGATGGTGCCACCATCAAAAGAGAGCCGGTCAATGGTCTGAGTGCCACCACTGACAGTGATCACACTGCCCCTTCCCGCCTGCAAACCACCATGACTGAGAACACGGCTATGCGCGCTGTTGAGATCAAAGGTGCTGTTATACAGCGCCAGTGTATTATCAACCCGCGTATTGGTATCAAAAGTAAAGGCATGGCCGTAGGTGTCAACATTGAGAAAACCGTTGCCATTAAGGTTGGTATGGAATGCCATATCAGCCTGGCTTTGTATCCCCAGCGTGCCATGATTGATAACCATGCTGTTAGCGAGTTTACTCTCATCAGGAATATTAACCCGTGCAGGTGCCGCGATTTCAAGAGTACCGTCGTATAGACTATTATCCCAGTTCAGGAGCGTGGTACCGCTGAGTGCATTCGTTTTGCCGCTACCCACCACTTGATTATCAAACGAGGATGTGCCATCCATCGCAAACTGCAAAGTACCATCGTGATTAATCACTGCGCTGCCGAGGCTATTGTTGCTGGTTACCGTGGCAACGCCATTGTTATCGATATCCACCACACCGGAGAAGTCGTGACTATCGCCACTAAGCTGAGTGATACCATTAATGAACTGCAGATGCCCTTTGCCTTTTAAGTCCGGGGCAAAAGCATAATCCGTAGCAGAGTGATTGAATATCAGTCTGGTATCGGTGGTATTCTGGTGATCTGGTGAGCCAAACCAGACCCAGGGCGCATTGACCACCCCGGGAGCAATATGACTTCCGCCGCCAATCGTCAGCGTGACATTTTTCTGATCAGCGACAGTACCAAAATAATTAAGATATACGCCGATATCTGTCGTCATCTGTCCATGATCAGCGAGGGTCGCGTTGGCGGCACCAGAGGCATATCCCAGACGAATATCTTCCCCGGCATCGATCTTTAATTCGCTGTCGTTGCCGGTGATGGTTAATTTTGCTTTATCGTCATTCATAATGTAATATTTGGTATAAAGCTTACTGCCGCTGGAAACGGTAATATCACCACGGGCAAGATCACTATCTCTGGCAATGACCTGAGAATGATTGCTGATTTTTATTGTTGACTCAGCATCGCTTAATATCCGATAAGCATCAATAATTGCACCATCATCGACCGTCAAAGTGGGAGCAGCACTGCCTTGCTTACGCATATCTATACTATTGTTAAGATAAAAATAGGTACCGGTGCCCGACACGGTCAATCCGCTTGCACCATATAACCAGAATCGTTTACTGATATTCGGGACAATCACAGAGACATTTGCGCCATTAGAAATATTGACATGGCCTCCATGATTAATTCTGACTTCCTGATCAGTCTGCTTATCGGTGGTAATATTTACCGGATTGTTAACATTTATCACCGCAAGCGCCGGCAAGGGCAGCAATAAAACTGCGGCAGCCAGTGCAGTACTTTTCATACTGGTGCATGATTTATTTTTTCTAAGCTCTGAGACCACGACACTACATTGATTAGCCGCGTTCCAGATAACTTTATAAACCTTGTTCATCTAAATACCCCGGAAGTTAACTTATAAGTCATTTAATAAATAATTTTATATATGTTTTCAGAATGACTGCTAGCGCTTGCTAAGCGAATAGTTTCCTTAGAGCCTAGCACATCAGGCTATTAGATTATCTGCTGGCGCTCATTCCTGGCGGCGGAATTGAATGGTAATAACAATTAAATTCGTCGCAACATTATCTTGTGTGTTTGATATAAGTGTATTAATTTTTCTTCATATGAATAGTTTTGATAGCTATTCAATAAATATCCTTATATTTTTCTGTGGCATGATCGTAATAGTAATATAACACATTCAATGACCAAACATTACATTAAATTACCTTGCAGCGATAGATTTAACCAATTAGAGACAATGATAAAAACAATTAAAGTCACTTTAAAAATAACTTTACAGGCATGCTATTCATATAGATAGTCAAAAAATAATGGATTTAGCAATAATAATCATTATTATTATTATTGCCATCATAACTATTAATATCAAATCGTATATTTTACCCACTTAATTTTATGTCCGGCTGTCAGCTTTAATATCACTTAGAATCCAGCCTACACAGATTTCGAGCACTGCCCAGGGCCAAAATGGCAAGTCAAATAGCCTAACAGGCCAGGCGCTGAGAGCCTGGCCCAATAATGCGTTAGTTCAGCTCAACAAGCTTATTATCGATTAAACGTGCCTGCCCTAACCACGCCGCCATCAGGATCACCGCACGCCGGCTGTTTTCGTTGAGCGCCTGAAGTGTGTCGGCATCGCGGATCTGAATATCGTCAGCACGGAAACCTTTGTCATTGAGTGCCTGTTCAGCATGGGCGATTATCTCATCGGGATGCTGCTCCCCCTTCGCAAAACGGACGGCGGCATCGCTCAGCACTTTATACAACTCTGGGGCGATTTTACGCTGTTCGCTGGTCAGATAACCATTTCGTGAGCTGAGCGCCAGACCATCTTTCGCGCGAACAATGGGGACACCGATGATGTCAATATCATAACCCATATCGGCAACCATTTTACGGATCAGCGCCAGCTGCTGAAAATCCTTCTCGCCAAAACAAGCGACATCGGGTTGTACCAGATTAAACAGCTTGCTTACGATAGTGGTGACGCCACGGAAGTGACCTGGACGGCAGGCCCCCTCCAGCAGGGTTGACAGTCCGGGCACATCAACCGCGGTGTGATCTTTCATGCCATGCGGATAAATTTCCGCTGCGGCAGGCGCAAAAACGATATCCACTTTGCGCTTGCTGAGTAGTTCATAATCCTGCTGCAAGGTATGGGGGTAACGCGCTAAATCTTCAGGACGATCAAATTGCATCGGATTAACGAAGATTGACACGACTACCACATCGGCACTGGCTTTGGCTGTGTTAACCAGCTGCATGTGGCCATCATGCAGATTTCCCATCGTCGGAACCAGCGCAATACGCTTGCCCTCCAGGCGTAAACGCCGGATATGCTGCCGCAACAGCGGCTGGGATTCAATAATCAACACCATCAAGCTCCTTAATGAAAACTATGTTCTTCACCTGGATAACACCCTGATTCGACCTCAGCGATATATTGCCGCACCGCAGCACGGATATCACCCGCTTCAGCCAGGAAATTTTTGGCAAATTTAGGAACATGGCCGCCCGTGATGCCAAAAGCATCATGCATGACAAGGATCTGACCATCAGTGACATTACCGGCACCAATACCGATAACCGGAATAGAGAGCGCTTCGCTAATACGCTTCGCCAGTGCCCGCGGCACGCACTCCAGTACCAGCATGCAGACCCCCGCCGCTTCCAGCGCCAGTGCGTCATCCAGCAGCCCCTGTGCCGCTTCACCTCGCCCCTGTACCTTATAGCCGCCTAACACATTGACCGACTGAGGCGTCAGGCCAAGATGACCGCAGACAGGCACCGCCCGTTCGACCAGCTTTTTCACCGTGCTGGTCAGCCATGCGCCACCCTCCAGCTTAACCATATTGGCACCCGCACGCATTACCGCCGCGGCATGATGAAAGCTCTCTTCCGGGGTGGCATAAGCCATAAACGGGAGATCGGCGAGTAACAGACAATAAGGCGCACCACGGCGTACTGCCCGGGTGTGATAGACGATATCCTCGACGGTCACCGGCAAAGTGGAGTCATGCCCCTGAATGGTCATCCCCAGAGAGTCACCGACCAGCATCACGTTAATACCTTCATCGGCAAACAGTCTGGCAAAACTGTAGTCATAGGCCGTGATGGCGGCAAAACGTTTCTTTTCCTGTTTATATTTTTGTAGTACAGCGATAGTGGTGGCTTGCATAAGCTATCCTGATGATGAAATTAAAAAGGGTAACAGCCGTTACCAGAGCGCCGGTTTCGGGGTTGCCAGCCGGGCCAGCACCGTCCGTAAGGCTGTTCCATCCGGAAAATGAAGCTCAGGGGCGATTTCGAACAGTGGCCACAACATAAATCCCCGGTTTTTCATATCATAATGGGGCACAGTCAGACGGGCACTGTTAATGACCTCATCGCCAAACAACAGAATATCGAGATCAAGGGTGCGCGGCCCCCAGCGTTCGGCTTTGCGTTCGCGCCCCTGTTGTTGCTCAATCCGCTGGGTATTATCCAGCAATATTTCAGCGCGCAGTTCCGTTTCCAGCGCCACCACCGCATTGAGATAATCGGGCTGATTCTGTGGCCCCAGTGGCGGTGTGCGATAAAAGGAGGAGACGGCGATCATCCGGCTTTGCGGGATGGCCGTCAGTGCGGTTATCGCCGCGTTGACCTGATCTCGCGGTGAGGCCAGATTACTGCCTATCGCAATGAAAGCGCGGGTCATACGCTCCCCTGGCGTGGTGTGCGCTTACGCGGACGACGATAGCGGCGCTGGGGAGGCGCGTCATGATCCAGGGTCTGGATCATCGCTTTCTGCTCCGGCGGTGCGGCAACCTGGAACTCACCCCACCATTGGGCCAGTCGCAACAGTTCACTGTTTTTTTCCGCACTGGCTCGCAGTTCAAGCAGATCATAGGCGGCGCGGAATTTCGGATGCTCCAGCAGTTTCCAGGCACGTTTCCCCTGACGGCGCGATAAGCGGAATTGTAGCTGCCAGATATCGCGGGTCAGGGTGGTTATCCGTTTCGGAATCGCCAGCGTCCGGCAGGCTTCATCGAGCACGTCATTGATCGCCAGTGCGAAAGCGTCATGGTAGGTCAGGCCACTCTCCTGGGCATATTTTTGTGCTATCTCCAGTAACGGATACCAGAACAGAGCTGCGAACAGAAACGCCGGATTAACGCGCATATCATTGTGGATACGTTTATCGGTATTCTGTAACACCTGACTGATAATGCGCTCCATCGGGCTATCGCCCTGCTCGGTAAAATAGCGGCTCAGCAGGGGAAACAGCGGTGCGAACAGATGATACTGACGCAACAGCAGATAGGTTTCATAGCCATAACCGGTCTGCAGCAGTTTCAGCACCTCTTCAAACAGACGGGCGGGTGGCACATCATGGAGTAATCCCGCCAGGCGCGGCACAGGCTGTGAGGTTTCCGGGCTGATACGCATCCCCAGTTTCGCGGCGAAGCGCACCGCACGTAACATACGTACCGGATCTTCACGATAGCGGGTTTCCGGATCGCCGATCAGCCGGATAATGCCCGCTTCGAGATCTTTTATTCCGCCGATGTAATCGCGAACCGTAAAGTCGGCGATACTATAATAGAGGCTATTAATAGTAAAATCGCGCCGCTGGGCATCCTCTTCAATGGAGCCGAAAATATTGTCACGCAGCAGCATACCGCTCTGGCCGCGCTGTGATGTCGCGCGATCATTAGTATGACCTTCGTGATGACCACGAAAGGTGGCGACTTCGATAATTTCCGGGCCAAACATAATATGCGCCAGGCGAAAGCGGCGTCCGACCAGTCGACAGTTCCGGAAGAGCTGACGTATTTGATCGGGAGTGGCATTGGTTGTCACGTCGAAATCTTTTGGTTTTTTGCCGATCAGCAGATCGCGCACCCCACCGCCCACGAGATAGGCTTCATAACCTGCCTTATTCAATCGATAGAGCACTTTGAGCGCGTTATCACTGATATCTTTACGCGAAATAGTATGCTGTTCGCGCGGGATAACCGTTATAGATGATTGTTCAGAAAAGGTTTCTTTTTCTCGCTCATCACGGCTTAACACCTTACGGCAAAAGTTAGCGACTCGGGTAAAAATGGTGCACCTCATCAATATGTATCAAACCGACATCGGGACAAAAAATAGCGCCTCATCATAGCTCAGCAAGCATGATTTGAGAATGACGGATTTTTTCGACACTCCAGTTCGCTACCGCACTGGCAAGTAACTGCTCAACCGTTAGCGCTTGCCACTCTGCGACGATCGTCTGATTAAGAAAGGCGAGCGCGCGAACCAGATCCGGACGCGGATCACCGGTGGCGAGTGCTGGCGCATGATTTTGTTTCGAGAGTTTATTCCCCTGCTCATCGCGCGCCAGCGGCAAATGAAGATAAGCAGGCGCCTGCCAGCCAAAATGATGATACAGCGCGATCTGTCGCACGGTGGCGGAGATCAGATCAGCGCCACGCATCACTTCGGTTATCCCCTGAAAATGATCATCTGTCACTACCGCCAGATTATAAGCAAACAGGCCATCACGGCGATGAATAATGAAATCTTCCGCCGCCTGCGACTCACTGACGCGTTGCGTGCCGCGCAACTGGTCATAAAAATGGTCAACCGGCTGTGTCTGACGCAAACGCCAGGCCCCAGGACGGTTCAGCGGTGGTAAGTCGCGACAATGACCATCATAAATACCACCGATAGCCTGAATCCGGGCACGGGAACAGTCACAGCGATAGCACAATCCCTGTTGTTGTAGCCAGGCGAGCCGCTCACGGTAGGCATCATGACGCTGTGATTGCCACAATACTTCACCATCCCAGTGTAAACCATAATGTTCTAACTGATGCAAAATAGTACTGGCCGCGCCCGCCACCTCGCGCGGGGGATCGATATCCTCGATTCTCACCCGCCAGATGCCATGATGAGCACGCGCCTGGAGATAGCTACCGAGCGCGGAAATTAAGGAACCAAAGTGAAGTTCGCCCGAGGGAGAAGGGGCAAAACGGCCTGTATAGCGTGCGTCATTCATAAAGTTTCAGCCAGACTGGCGGGAGAGACTCCCGCCAGAGCGCGGATCGCGCAACAGATTAACCGGCCATCTGTTTTTCGCGAATTTCCGCCAGCGTTTTGCAGTCGATGCACAGATCCGCAGTGGGGCGTGCTTCAAGGCGACGAATACCAATTTCGATACCGCAGGATTCACAGAAACCGAAATCTTCGTCCTCGACTTTCTTCAGTGTTTTTTCAATTTTCTTGATTAATTTACGTTCGCGGTCACGATTACGCAGTTCGAGACTGAACTCCTCTTCCTGCGCGGCACGGTCTACCGGGTCCGGAAAGTTAGCAGCCTCATCCTGCATATGTGTGACAGTACGATTAACTTCATCCCTGAGCTGATTGCGCCAGGCTTCAAGAATACGTTTGAAGTGCGCTAGCTGGGCTTCGTTCATATACTCTTCACCGGGTTTCTCTTGATACGGCTCCACCCCAGCGATGGCGAGAATACTCAGGGACGATGTTTTACGGTTTTGCCCTTCTTGCATGTTGTTTCTCCTTAACACGCACAATCGACCCCCATAGTCGGGGGAAAAAAACAGGCCGCTATAAATAACAGATGCGTTTGCGGATAGCAATTCTCTCAACATCACAGAAAATCATCTTGTGCCGTAAAACAGGCAGATATTGACTACGCTGTCGGCTATTGACCATGAGTTAATGCGACAATAAGCGGCTTATTTAGCGTCATCATTGTAGTAGAAAGTTGCGCTTTATAAGCGAGAATTTCTACACCTTTACTTTGCGCTTCCATTAACAGCCGCCCATAGCGAGCATCGATATGATGTGCGGGTGAAAAACGATCAATCGCCGAATGCAGCACCACGAATAACATCACCGCCCGCTGACCTGTTGCCACGATATGCATAAGCTCACGCAAATGCTTCTGGCCACGCTCACTGACCGCATCGGGGAAATAACCGTGCCCCGCTTCGGCCAGGGTGACCGATTTTACTTCAACATAACAATTTTGCCGATCATCACCTTGCAATAAAAGATCGATACGGCTCTGTTCCTCGCCATATTTCACTTCCGTTTTCAATCTGTTATAGCCTGAAAGCGGCGGGATATTCCCGGCCAGAATCGCCTCTTTTGCCAGCGTGTTCGCCCGTAGCGTATTAACGCAGATAAGCGCCCCGCCCTGGGTTTGCGTCAGTTCCCAGCTACAGGGATATTGCCGACGGGGATTGCTGGAGGTGGAGTACCAGACGATATCGCCGGGGGTAGCGCAGCCCGTCATTGCACCGGTATTCGGACAGTGTAATGTCAGCGTCTGGCCATCGTCGGTGACGACATCCGCCAGAAAACGTTTATAACGTTTCAGTAAACGGGCGGAATGTAAGGGAGGATCGAACTGCATCTGCTTTCCTTTATTATCGTCAGGGTTATAGGCTGATCTATTCTCGCGGATCGCGATCGCAAAAAACAGACTCCACTCATGAAACGATCAGAATGTTACAATGTCTGTCGTCCCTGTTAATTTCCGGAGTCTTTCGTGTCCTCATCCTTACCGGTTGCCGCTATTCTTGCTGAACTCCTTGATGCACTCCGCCAGTCACCCCAGGTGCTGCTCAATGCGCCGACAGGGGCCGGAAAATCGACCTGGCTACCATTACAGATTCTGGCTTCCGGCGCGATTAATGGGCGCATTCTCATGCTGGAGCCACGCCGTCTCGCCGCACGCAATGTCGCGCAACGTCTGGCTGAACTGCTCGATCAACAACCCGGCGAAACGATCGGCTACCGGATGCGTGCAGAAAGCTGCATCGGGCCGGACACGCGCCTTGAGGTGATCACCGAAGGTATCCTGACACGGATGATTCAGCACGATCCTGAACTTAACGGCGTCGGGCTGGTGATTATCGATGAGTTCCATGAGCGCAGTTTACAGGCGGATCTGGCGCTGGCACTGCTGCTCGATATTCAGCAAGGGCTGCGTGACGATCTGAAACTATTGATTATGTCAGCGACACTGGACAATCCCCGGCTACAACGCTGGTTACCGGCGGCACCGGTTGTGGTTTCTGCCGGACGCGGCTGGCCGGTCACCACCCGTTTCCAGCCGCTGGCGACACATCAGCGTTTTGAGGAAGCGGTTGCCAGCGTGACGGCAGAACTGCTGCGTCAGGAGCCGGGATCGTTACTGCTGTTTCTTCCTGGCGTCGCCGAGATCCAGCGGGTACAAACCCAACTGGCCAACCGCGTCGCGGACGATGTACTGCTCTGTCCGCTGTACGGTGCCCTGCCGCTCAGTGAGCAGCGTAAAGCGATCCTTCCACCGCCGCCAGGCCAACGCAAAGTGGTGCTGGCGACCAATATCGCCGAAAGCAGCCTGACGATTGAGGGCATTCGGCTGGTGGTGGATAGCGCTGTCGAACGGGTGGCGCGCTTCAATGCCCGTAGTGGCCTGACCCGATTGGTCACCCAGCGCATCAGTCAGGCGTCGATGGTGCAGCGTGCGGGGCGTGCCGGACGCCTGGAAGCCGGGGTTTGCCTGCATCTGATCAGCAAAGAGCAGGCGGAACGTGCCGCCGGACAGAGCGAAGCGGAAATATTACGCAGCGATCTCTCGGCCTTACTGCTGGAGCTTTTACAGTGGGGATGCCACGATCCTGGCCAACTGAAGTGGCTGGATCTGCCTCCGGCCATCAGTCTTGCGGCGGCACAGCGTTTATTAACCACGCTGTCCGCGCTGGATGGTGGCCGCTTGTCAGCACGCGGGCGTAAAATGGCCACGCTGGGGCTGGAACCGCGTCTGGGGGCGTTGCTGTCTGTGGCCGATAACCCTGATGATCTGGCGACTGCCGCGCAACTGATGGCCATCCTCGAAGAACCGCCTCGCACCGGAAGCCGCGATCTGAGCACACTCTTTAGCCATCAACAACATCACTGGCGGCAACGGACGCAGCAAATATTACGCCGTTGTGCCGGCCGCAGTGGTTTCCCTGATGTTAGCCGTCTGGCTCCCCTGCTGGCACCGGCATTTGCTGATCGTATTGCCCGTCGCCGTGGTCAGGAGGGACGTTACCAGTTAGCCAATGGCATGGGCGCGATGCTGGATGCCGACGATACGCTGTGTCGTCACGAATGGCTGATTGCGCCACTTCTCTTACAGGGAAATACGGCAGCGGATGCCCGGATTTTACTGGCATTGCCTGTCGATATCGACGAGTTGATCAAACAATGTCCCTCGCTGGTGCAGACCACCGATACGGTGGAGTGGCATGAAACCCACGGCACGCTGAAGGCCTGGCGACAACAGCGTATCGGGCAACTGATCATAAAATCGCAGCCACTGACCAAACCGTCAGAAGCGGTGCTGCATCAGGCGATGCTCAATGGCATTCGTGGAAAGGGGCTGGCGGTGCTCAACTGGACAACGGAAGCGCAACAGTTACGCCTGCGTCTGCATTGTGCCGCCCAATGGCTGACGGAAGCACAATGGCCTGCTGTCGATGATGATTCACTGCTGGCAGCGCTGGAAACGTGGTTGCTACCGTATATGAGTGGCGTAGACAGCTGGCGTGCGCTGAACGCGGTGGATATTCATCAGGCGCTACTGAACTGGCTACCGTGGCCGTTACGGCAAAAGCTGGATAGTGAACTGCCGACCCATTATACCGTCCCCACCGGCAGCCGGATTGCCCTTCGTTATCAGCCAGACGATCCGCCGGTACTGGCAGTACGGATGCAGGAGATATTTGGCGAAGCCAGCACACCGACCATCGCCAGCGGACGGATTACGCTGATCCTGGAACTGTTGTCCCCTGCTCGCCGCCCGTTGCAGATCACCCGTGATCTGAACGCTTTCTGGCACGGTGCCTATCGCGAAGTGCAAAAAGAGATGAAAGGCCGTTATCCGAAACACTTCTGGCCAGACGATCCTGCCCATACCCCGGCGACCCGAGGCAGCAAAAAACGGACCTGATCAACCGCGCTATCATGCGGGTTTTTTGTGGATTAATATCCGCTTGCTCGCCATTAATTAACTAAGAGCCTAATGGGCCAGGCGCTTAGTTCATAATATTTAGCGCCGTCCCATATTCTTCTGTACCTGCCTGTCTCTTTTTTTCATAATACCGGCAGAGATTAAAGAAAATGAGTTGTATTTTTTATATAAAAAAATACTGGTTATGCATTTTCGTTATTAGCAAATTATCGTAATTGATTTCTGAAAATTTAAAAGGTATTAAGAGCCTATCCCACCAGGCGTTATTGGCGCAGCCAGTTTGGACACGGACAGCGCGGAGAAACCGCAGCGTACACGGAGTACGTGAGGATTTCGAGCACTGCCCAGGGACAAAATGGCAAGTAAAATAGCCTAATGGGATAGGCTCTAAAACTGTTCCAGCAGAATATTGGAGATAATTTATGGCACTCAATTTTGCTGCATTATGGGATGCATATCCTGGGCTATGGGGTGATGACGTCACAAAATTGCAGGCGCAATTTTGCCCTCAGTGTCAGGATAGTTGTCACCCCCTCTGAAAAATCAGTCTGAGGGCATGGAGTGACAAATGAAACGTATTTCCCCTGAACGTAAAGCAGCGATACTGGCTAAATTATTGCCTCCTTACAACATGACGGTTTCCACTGTTGCACAAATGGAAGGAATATCCGAAGCTACCCTCTGTAACTGGCGTAATCAGGCCAAATCAGAGGGGAAGCCCGTGCCCGGCGCAGAGAAAACAACCGACCAGTGGTCAGCAGAAGCACGCTTCGCCGTGATAGTCGAAACCGCCACACTCAGTGAGGCTGAAGTGGCAGAATACTGCCGTAAAAATGGCCTTTATCCGGAACAGATTATTCAGTGGAAGCAGGCTTTTTTACAGGCGTCTGCGCTGGAAGATAAAGCGGCCCTGAAGCAGAGCCAGAAAGAGATTAAACAACTGAAGAGAGAGCTGGTGCGTAAGGAGAAAGCTCTGGCGGAGGCGGCAGCGATACTGGTACTGCGAAAAAAGCTCAGGGATTACTACGGGGAAACGGACGGGGACGACTGACGCCTGCGGATGAGCGCCAGCAGCTCATCCGGTGGATTAATGAGACTGTCGCGGCCGGAGCCCGGCGCAGGGTTGCCTGCCGGGAGGTCAGTCTGAGTCTGCGGACATGGAGAAGATGGCAAAAAAGTCCGGAAGATGGCCGTCAGACCGGTGCCGGTTAACCGCCTGAGTCCTGAGGAAGAGCAGCAGATACGGGAGGCCTGTCATCAGCCTGAATATGCCAGTCTGCCGCCGTCGCAAATCGTGCCGCGTCTGGCAGACAAAGGCGTTTATCTGGCGAGTGAATCGACCTTTTACCGCATACTGCGTCGTTCCGGCGAGGTTCACCGGCGGGGACGTCAGGCCCGGCGGCAGAAGGTGGCCGCCCCGACGACCTTTACGGCGACAGGTCCCTGCCAGGTGTGGACATGGGACATCACCTGGCTGCCCTCTGTGGTGAGTGGCCGCTGGTATTATCTGTATCTGATAACCGACCTGTACAGCCGAAAAATCACGGGTTACGAAGTGCATGAGACAGAAAGCGGTGAACAGGCAGCCGCCCTGATGCAGCGCAGTGTGATGCGGGAAGGCTGCTGGCGACAGCCACTGGTTCTGCACGCCGATAACGGTCCGGCGATGAAATCGCAGACGCTGCAGGTGAAACTGCATGAGCTGAATATCACGCCATCCCACAGCCGGCCACGGGTGAGCAATGATAATGCGTATGTGGAATCGCTGTTCCGGACGCTGAAGTATGTGCCGCAGTGGCCGTCATCAGGGTTCAGGACGCTGGAGGATGCCCGTACCTGGGTGGAGAAATTTACCCGGTGGTATAACGAAGAGCACCGTCACAGTGGAATACGCTATGTCACGCCAGCAGAACGGCATCGTGGTGAAGACAAGGCCCTGCTGAAACAGCGTGATGAACTGTATCGTCAGGCACAGAAAGCGCATCCGGAGCGCGGGTCAGGGAGGACAAGAAACTGGCAGCCGGAGGGCCCGGTAACATTAAATCCGGAACGGGAAAAACAGGCAGTTTAAATTAACCAGGGGTGACAACTGTCTTGACACTTACCGGCCGCCTTCTCTTCAAACCAGGCTTATTGAGAAGTGTTTTAGTGCTAACATGTTTTATGAGGGGATTTTTATAACTTATTGATTTTATGGTGCGATAATAGGAATGAAACCAAACTCACAACTTACTGATAAAGATGAATATTTCACGCTTAGAATAATCACATGCCCCCAATAATGCCCCCACTATCACCGAAGCTCAAAAACACGCATAACATATGCACCAATGCCCCTATCATCCCGAATCTGGTTTTGGGCGAGCTTGTAGCTAATGGTATGCCATTTAGTAGAAGCATCCGGTCCGTTTAGAATTGAAGCACTTCAAGCTATAGCTATACCTCTACACTTCAAAGAAGATGAAATACGCCAGGACTCTGTAAATCATTCTGTGTAACTACCACCATATTAAAGATGAGCGCTCAGGCGGTCATAGCATTCAGGTTAACCTCAGTCAGCGAAATATTAGCTGGTGGCAGTCATCAGCACCCGCAACGGCAAAACTCAGCGCAGCCGCTACGGCTATGACGGTTTTAGCCGCCAAATGTGGAAACAGGATGCCAGCAGGGTCACGGTCTTTATCTGGGATAGCGACCGGCTGCTGAACGAAATCAGCGACCAGCGCAGCCACTTATGGATTTATGAAGACGAGCACGGCTTCGCCTCGCTGGCGCAAATCACCCACCGGACGGGCGAGGACAAAAAAGAGGCACGGATATACTGGTATCACAATGACGCCTCCGGTCTGCCGCGCGAACTGACTGACGCAGAAGGTAATATCGTCTGGTGGGCCGACTACCACGGCTGGGGCCGCACTGCACAGGTGAGAGCCTGCAACGAAGATGAAATCCACCAGCCGCTGCGTTATCAGGGACAATACCATGACGAAGAAACAGGATTACACTATAATCGTTTTCGCTACTACGATCCGGAGTGCGGCCGCTTTATCAGCCAGGGCCCGACTGGCCTTGCCAGCGATCATCTCACCGCGCCGCAGAGCCTCCTGTACCTGCCTTCGCAAGCCAGTACTTATCCTATTGCGGGATACCCTAAGCAAAATCTGGTTGAGCTACGGTTTAGCCAGACATGATTATTATATCTATAACTGTTACAAATAGATCCCCGGGCATAAGCGTTCATCAGGTGCGATGGATGCTATCAGTCTGATCACCGACAGTGCAGAAAAGTTATCGCCGTAAAATACGGTGTGAAAATTTCTGCTACGGTTCTGCAGCCAAATGGCCAGTAAAACAGTCCTGATGCTGCCGGGTATTTTTTACTCATCTACCGGAGGTGCTATGGACCCTGATCCCACTTCTTATCGACAAGAGAACTATCTTCCTTCCGGTATCGCGCTGCTTTACCGGAAACGTAAAGCTGCGACGTTCTGACGTCCCAGCCATAAAATAAACATAGCGAACAGGTCACGTTTTTTCGTCCCTGTCTGTTGTACCGCGCCGCGCCAGGCGTGGAGGGATAATAATGCTGAAAAATATCACCCGCCAGTTATTTGCACAATTTCATCGCCACTTACCGCGCCGACTGGTTCAGCGCGATCCACTACCGGATACCCGCCATCTGGTCAGTGTCCCGATCCCGGATTCGTTAAGCACACAATGCCTGAAAGTCGCTGCCATGGATGAAAATCAACTCTGGCATACCTTTGCCAGTCATCCGGAAGGGCTTAATCAAAGCGAAGTCGCAGATAAACTGGCGCACTACGGCAGCAATCAAATTCCGGCACAGAAACCGGCACCGTGGTGGGTACATTTATGGATCTGCTACCGCAATCCGTTTAATTTGTTGCTGACTGTGCTGGGCATTATTTCCTATGCAACAGAAGATCTGTTTGCCGCAGGGGTGATCGCCTTAATGGTCGCCATTTCCACGCTGCTTAACTTTATTCAGGAATCACGATCAACAAAAGCAGCTGATGCCCTGAAAGCGATGGTCAGCAATACTGCGACCGTCCTGCGGGTCATTAATGAACAAGGTGAAAGTCGCTGGCAGGAGTTGCCGATAGATCAGCTGGTGCCTGGCGACATTGTTAAACTCTCAGCCGGAGACATGATCCCGGCCGATCTGCGTATTTTCAAAGCCAGAGATCTGTTTGTCGCCCAGGCGTCGCTCACCGGCGAATCATTACCGGTCGAAAAAGTGGCTTACTGTCGCGATCCACAACAGAACAATCCGCTGGAGTGCGATACCTTATGTTTTATGGGCACGAATGTCGTCAGCGGCACCGCCCAGGCACTGGTATTTGCCACCGGTGGCAATACCTGGTTCGGGCAACTGGCTGGGCGAGTCAGCGCCCAGGGGAGTGAACCGAATGCCTTTCAGAAAGGCATTAGCCGGGTCAGTATGTTGCTGATCCGTTTTATGCTGGTTATGGCACCTGTGGTCTTGCTGATTAATGGCTACACCAAAGGTGACTGGTGGGAGGCGGCCCTATTTTCGCTTTCCGTCGCCGTGGGGCTGACGCCAGAAATGTTGCCGATGATCGTGACCTCCACCCTGGCGCGTGGGGCCGTCAAATTGTCGAAGCAGAAAGTGATTGTTAAGCATCTTGATGCGATTCAGAACTTTGGGGCGATGGATATTCTGTGTACCGACAAAACCGGCACGCTGACCCAGGATAAAATCGTACTGGAAAATCATATTGATATCTCCGGCAAGACGAGTGATCGCGTGCTGCATAACGCCTGGCTGAACAGCCACTATCAGACCGGGCTGAAAAACCTGCTTGATACCGCTGTGCTGGAAGGTGTGGAGCTGGAGACGGCACGTCAGCTCGCCGAACGCTGGCAGAAAGTGGATGAGATCCCGTTTGACTTTGAGCGCCGCCGCATGTCAGTGGTGGTCAGTGAACAGGAGGACGTTCATCAGCTTATCTGTAAAGGGGCACTGCAGGAGATCCTCAATGCTTCCGCCTGGGTACGTTATAACGGTGAAATCGTACCGTTAGACGATACGATGTTGCGCCGGATCAAGACCGTGACCAATACTCTCAACCGTCAGGGGCTGCGTGTGGTGGCCGTCGCGACCCGTACTTTACCCGCCCGGACGGGTGATTATCAGCGGGCCGATGAGTCAGATCTGACCCTGGAAGGCTATATTGCTTTCCTCGATCCGCCAAAAGAGACCACCGCGCCAGCGCTGAAAGCGCTGAAAGCCAGCGGGATCACGGTAAAAATTCTGACCGGAGACAGTGAACTGGTAGCGGCGAAAGTTTGCCGCGAAGTGGGGCTCGAACCGGGTGAGGTGATAACAGGTAGCCAGATTGACACACTTAATGATGATGAGCTGGCGACGCTGGCAAAAGGCACCATATTGTTTGCGCGCCTCACGCCGTTACATAAAGAGCGTATTGTGACACTGCTCAAACGTGAAGGCCATGTCGTGGGCTTCATGGGAGATGGTATTAACGATGCCCCGGCACTTCGCGCGGCGGACATTGGTATTTCGGTTGATGGTGCCGTCGATATTGCGCGTGAAGCGGCGGATATCATTCTGCTGGAAAAGAACCTGATGGTGCTGGAAGAGGGGGTGATTGAAGGACGGCGTACTTTTAGCAACATGCTGAAGTACATCAAAATGACCGCCAGTTCGAATTTTGGCAATGTCTTTAGCGTGCTGGTGGCCAGCGCCTTTTTGCCCTTCCTGCCCATGCTGCCATTGCACTTGCTGATCCAGAATCTGCTGTATGATATCTCTCAGGTGGCGATCCCGTTTGATAATGTCGATGATGAGCAAATTCGTCGCCCACAACGCTGGGACCCGGCAGAACTGGGGCGTTTCATGATCTTCTTTGGCCCGATAAGCTCCATCTTTGATATTCTGACTTTCTGTCTGATGTGGTGGGTTTTTCATGCGGACACGCCACAAATGCAAACTCTTTTTCAGTCAGGCTGGTTTGTCGAGGGGCTACTGTCACAGACACTGATTGTCCATATGATCCGTACCAGGCATATCCCTTTTATTCAAAGCCGCGCGGCATGGCCTTTGTTCGTCATGACATTATTGGTGATGGCCATCGGTATTGCGCTGCCATTCTCACCACTGGCGCCTTATCTGCAGTTACAGGCACTGCCACTGAGCTATTTCCCGTGGCTGATCGCCATTCTGGTGGGCTATATGACGCTGACGCAACTGGTGAAGGGGATTTACAGCCGCCGCTATGGCTGGCAGTAATAAATAGCTTTCCCCGGTTCTCAGCATGAGCCGGGGAAAGGCGGGAATTAGCGACGTACTGCGATCGCTTCAATTTCAATTTTCACATCTTTCGGCAAGCGAGCCACTTCGACACAGGAACGCGCCGGAAAAGCCGCGTGATGTTCCGTGAAGAAGGCTTCGTAAGTGGCGTTGACGATAGCAAAATCCTGCAAATCTTTAACAAATACCGTCGTTTTCACAATATCACCGGTTTTCAGTCCAGCCGCTTCGACAATAGCTTTGACGTTTTCCAGCGATTGTCGGGTCTGGGCCGCAATATCACTGGCCACGCTACCGGTTTTCGGATCAACCGGGATCTGACCAGAAGTGATGATCATGCTACCCAGGTCAACACCCTGCACGTAAGGGCCAATCGCGGCAGGCGCATTTTCCGTGGTGATAATCTGAGACATAATTTCTCCTTAATTTAGATAATAAAAGCGTGTTTTCGCTGATTATTATAGAATCAGCGAGCCCGGAAATCATTAGTCAACCGGCCAGAACCACATAATATGAAAACTCTTTTTCACAGTATTTACACTTCAGTGCAATATCATCTTGACGTTTTTTCACCGCAAAGCAGGAAAAGACCGGTTCAGCATGGCTGATACAGTTACTGTTCGGGCAGTTCAGCACATTATCGATCCGCTCCGGCAGAACAGGATGGAATTTTTCGGTCACCTGATAGTTGTCGATATGATTCACCGTCGCCTGCGGCGCATACAGCGCGAGCTGATTAACCTGGTCGTTAGTCAGGAACGTATTTTCTATTTTCACCAGATCCTTGCGCCCCATTTCGTCTGACGGCAGATTCAGACCAATGGTGATACGCTGATCGGTTTCCGCCAGCCGGAAGAGAGTCAGTAATTTAACCCCCATCTGTGCCGGAATATGATCAATAACGGTGCCACATTTTATCGCTTCTACCTGCAATTTATTATCGTGCCTCATCGTGGTTCCTCTCATAGCTCCAGCTCTCTGTTAAGTACCAGCGCCAGTAACGCCTGGCGAGCAAAAATACCATTACCGGCCTGCTGGAAATACCAGGCATAAGGTGTTTTATCGACATCGGTAGCGATTTCGTCAACCCGTGGCAGTGGATGCAGCACCTTCATGGTATGACGCGCCGCGTTCAGATCGGCGGCATGCAGCACAAACTGTGCTTTGACATTGGCATATTCCGAGGGATCAAGGCGCTCTTTCTGTACCCGGGTCATATACAGAATATCAACATCTTCGATCACTTCATCGATGGCATTATGCCGACTCCATGTGATCCCTCTCTCGTCCAGCATGGTGCAAATAGAGTGTGGCATCGCCAGGGCATCAGGGGCGATAAAATAGAAACGGTTGCCTGTAAATTTCGCCAGCGCTTGTGCCAGCGAGTGTACAGTACGACCATATTTGAGATCGCCGACCATCGCGATATTAAGATGTTCCAGTCGTCCTTGTGTTTCCTGAATCGTGAACAGATCGAGCAATGTCTGGGTCGGATGCTGATTCGCGCCGTCACCTGCATTAAGTACCGGAATACCACGGGAAAATTCGGTTGCCAGCCGCGCGGCGCCTTCTTGTGGGTGGCGCATGACAATCGCGTCGACATAGGTACTGATGACCGAAATGGTATCCGCCAGGGTTTCCCCCTTTTTTCCCAGCGATGTGTTGTGACTATCAGAAAAGCCCACCACACTGGCGCCGAGGCGATGTATGGCCGTTTCGAATGACAAACGGGTACGGGTTGAGGCTTCAAAGAAACAGCTGGCCACCACTTTATGTCTGAGTAATTCTGGCTGTGGCGTGGCTTTCAGTTTTGCCGCTGTCATCAGCACCCGCTCAAGATCGGTACGACTAAGATCGTTTATGGAAATGATATGCTTTTGATATAGCGGATTAACCATCTTTATCTCCTGATATCAAGGCAAAAAAAAGCCCCTTCAAAAAGGGGCTACCTGAAATGGGTGAGATAACGCAGAAGAGAACGCAATACCGATGCCTGTTTTCAGGCGTAGCAGTATAAAATGTCGTGCTCTGTAAACCATATTACCTCCCGGAAAATCGGGCGGGATTATACGCAGATTAACTATTTATTCAAGTGATTAATATTCACTCTGACTTTCCCAGGGTAGCAACCATGACCGCTTTGATGGTATGCAGCCGGTTTTCTGCTTGATCAAAAACAATACTGGCTGGTGATTCGAACACTTCATCCGTCACTTCCATGCCTCCCTGTAAACCGAACTCCTCTGCTATCTTTTTACCAAGGGTGGTCTTTTCATCGTGAAACGCGGGTAAACAATGGAGAAATTTCACCTGGGGATTACCGGTTAATGCCATCATGTCACTGTTGACCTGATAGTCACGCAACAATGCCACACGTTCAGCCCATTTTTCTTTTGCTTCTCCCATCGAAACCCAGACATCGGTATAGATAAAATCAGCGCTCTTTACGCCACTGGCAATATCTTCTGTCAGGGTGATATCACCGCCGTTTTTCCGGGCCAGCGCCTGGCATTTCATCACCAGCTCGGCCTCTGGCCAGCAGGCTTTCGGTGCGACCAGGCGTAAATCTAATCCGGTGAGCGCCGCCGCTTCCAGCATGGAGTTTCCCATATTGTTGCGGGCATCGCCGACATAGACCAGAATCATTTCGTTCAATGCTTTGGCCGGTAAATGTTCCTGCATCGTCAGTAAATCAGCCAGCAATTGCGTCGGATGGTATTCATCCGTCAGGCCATTCCACACCGGCACACCGGAATAACGCGCGAGTGTCTCAACAACATCCTGTCCATAACCACGATATTGAATCGCATCATACATGCGTCCCAGCACACGAGCGGTATCCTTAATGGACTCTTTATGACCAATCTGATTCCCCCCCGAACCAAGATAAGTGGTGTGCGCCCCCTGATCAGCGGCCGCAACTTCGAAAGCGCAACGTGTACGGGTCGAATCTTTTTCAAAGATCAGCGCAATGTTTTTACCCATCAGACAGGGGGTCTCTTTCCCGTTTTTCTTGTTATTTTTCAATTTAGCCGCTAGCTCCAGCAGAATGGTGATATCTGCGGGGGTAAAATCAAGTAATTTCAGAAAATGCTGGTGATGAAAATCAGGCATAATTTCCTCGCATAGCTCAGGCTGTTAAATGAATTTAAATTCACTTTAAGTAAATTAATATTCATTTTCAAGCCTGGTGTAGAAATATTTTATTCAAGAGTAGAGGCAATCACAGTGGTGTGTGACAATAGATGCTACTCTGTCGTACATGAGAATTATTATGAGGAACGAACCATGGCAAACTCAGATCAACTGAAAGAGCAGCGTGAAGAGACCCGCTTAATTATTGAAGAATTGCTGGCGGACGGGAGTGATCCAGACGCTTTATATACCATTGAGCACCATCTTTCCGCTGATGATTTAGAAACATTAGAGAAAGTGGCTCTCGAAGCATTCCGCCTGGGTTACGAAGTGACCGAACCTGAAGAACTGGAGATTGAAGAAGATCAGGTGGTTATCTGTTGTGATATCGTTCGTGAAAGCGCGCTGCATGTCGATCTGATCGATACCCAGGTTGAGCAGCTACTGGATCTGGTAGAAAAATTCGATGTCATGTATGACGGCTGGGGGACTTACTATGAAGATCCCCATGGAGAAGATGATCATCAGGATGATGATAACGGAGATGGGGACGATATACGTCATTAAGGAGAGTGTCAGAAATTCTGTGGTGCGGTACGAGGCTGCTTCTGTGATTGTTTCAGCCCGTATGGAGTAAGAGGCGCAAAGAAACCCGCTGTCTTACCCGCGGTTCCCTACCCGACTGCGCGTTGAGAGTAATCCCAGGGTGCAAAGCCTCAGGGACAACGTCGCCACAGATTAACCGCAGGAGCGAGTGGTGCGGCTCAATCCGAAACTGTCAGCCGAAAGCGGTGAAGGCGCACAGGATGAGGGTAGGGTCAGCACAGGCAAATCCTGGGTATCGTCAGGCACAGAAAGCGCATTCGGAGCGCGGGTCAGGGAAGACAAGAAACTGGCAGCCGGAGGGCCCGGTAACGCTGAATCCGGAACGGGAAAAACAGGCAGCTTAAATTAAACAGGGGTGACAACTGTCTTGACATTTACCGCAGTACGATGACTGGCACCTGATAAAGTGAGTTTCAAGGCAGCAGTAGCGGTGAAGTGCGATCGCCAGGTTCTGGCACAACCCCCACACAATCAAAATCCAAAAAGATCAACCTGATGCTGGTCGCTCCGCCCCTGTTTTCTGGTGTACCTACCATGGGGGCATTAGTTTTTTTTGCCTGAATATTTGATTTATAGCCACTTATAGAAGAAAATCCACTCCCTTCATACGGATAAAAGGATTATTTCGAATGGCAATTCCAGCTTATTTATGGCTCAAAGATGATGGGGTTCCCAGGTAATGGGCTCTGTCGATGTTCAGAACCGAGACGGCAGCATAGAAATTCTGGGGTTTGGACACGGTATATTTTTGCCTACAGACTCATCGACAGGGAAAGTGACTGGCACACGCAAGCACAGCCCGATTACTTTTGAAAAGGAGTTCGACAGCTCTAGCCCGTACCTCTATAAAGCTGTCTCAACAGGTCAGACTCTGCAATCAGCAGAATTCAAATGGTACAAAATCGACCATGCAGGTCAGGAAGTCGAATACTTCAACATGCTGCTAGAAGGCGTGAAAGTGGTTGCGGTTTGCCCACTTATGTACGACTGCAAAAACCCGGCGACAGAAAAGCATAATCACCTTGAGTCTGTATCGTTGAGTTACGAAAAAATCACATAGAAGCACAACGACGGGAACATTATTTTCACTGACTCGTGGAATGACAGATGATTAGATGCACATTCAGGCTAAACGGTCAGAATATGTCTACTTTCAGTTGTCCTGGCGTGGGTTTTTTCCCTGCTTATTCGGGATATGCTGGTTCTACTCGAAACAACCCCAATGACATAGCAAAGCCGGAGGTCGGGCCACTACCTACAGGCCGTTATTATATTGTGAGTAGACCTACAGGCGGTAGCTTTCCGGGGCTGCGCGATTTTGTGTCGTCCGTTATCAGCGGTTCGGATCGTGATGTATGGTTTGCTCTGTATAAAGACGATGGCGATATAAACGATCACACGTTCATCGAGGGTGTGAAACGTGGCAATTTCCGCCTACACCCAGCGGGCTATGCAGGAATTTCAGAGGGCTGCATAACCTTTCCGGGCAGGTCACATTATGAGATTATTTATCAAGCACTGATGCACACAGCCACGTTTCATGTAAGCCCGTCATTAGTGGCTTATGGCACTGTACAGGTGTACTGATGAAAGTGTCTAAATTCGTGTTGTTGTGGGCGCTATTTGCCATTTCCTACATCGTCTTTTTTGTGCTGGTGTTTGCATTGTTTCCGGAGAGAGAAGTCTATTTTTTCATTCGGGAACGCTACGACATTTTCATAGAAGAAAACGTATGGGATAACTGGTTTATGTCGATAGTCCTGCTTCTGTCGCTGGTGATAAACATCGTTTTTATGTTCCTTTCTCTCGCTATTACGCAGCGATTGAGGCGCAGGAATAATTTACCATAACACCCGTTGCGCGCACCGACAGAAACGTTCTCAGGGCTGTTTTTAGCCCTGAGCCTTATAAAACACCTCTATCCTACACGAAAAACGCCTGAATCTCACCAGGAGAGTTTCAGAGGATGCGCATAGTTATGCACCCCGATCACTTAGCAACATCACCAGCAGGAAATCGCAGAAGGCGTCAGACTCCGTTCTGAAGGTTGTAGAAAATCACATCGTTGACGGTGCGGAGCATCTCACCCTCGTCGCCGACATAGTTTTTGTTCGCCGGAGTGGCCGAGAGCTGTACATTCCCTTTTTTACTTTGCGCCAGGTCAATAAAATGGCAAACATCCCGAATGCAGATACTATATATGGAGATTAAAATAAAAATAAGCACCATATATTGTATTAATGCGTCATAATAACATCCTCGCCGGACGCGCGCTGGACGCTGATGGCATCGGGATCACAAAGGCAGGTTGAGCGGCAATGACAGTAAAAAGCATGGCATCATCGCGAATAACTTTCTGCCTCTGTACATAACTCGCTCTCTAAAAGACTGGAGTAATCATGACACCGCATGTGATAAAACGTGATGGTTGTAAAGTCCCGTTTAAATCTGAACGGATTAAAGAAGCGGTTCTGCGAGCCGCGCAGGCATCAGGCGTTGATGATGCGGATTATTGTGCCAGCGTGGCAGACGCGGTCAGCCAGCAAATGCAGGCACATCAGCACGTTGATATCAACGATATCCAGACTGCGGTTGAGAATCAGTTGATGGCCGGGCCTTACAAACAACTGGCGCGCGCCTATATCGAATACCGTCATGATCGCGATATCGCTCGCGAAAAGCGCAGCCGCCTGAATCAGGAAATTCGCGGCCTGGTCGAACAGACCAACGCCTCTTTGCTCAATGAAAATGCCAACAAAGATAGCAAAGTTATCCCGACGCAGCGTGATTTACTGGCCGGTATTGTGGCTAAACACTATGCCCGTCAGCATCTGCTACCACAGGATGTTGTACAGGCCCATGAACGGGGAGAGATCCATTACCATGATCTGGACTATGCGCCTTTCTTCCCGATGTTCAACTGCATGTTGATCGATATTAACGGTATGCTGACCCACGGTTTTAAAATGGGGAACGCTGAAATTGAAACGCCGAAATCGATCTCTACCGCCACCGCCGTTACCGCACAGATTATCGCTCAGGTGGCCAGCCATATTTATGGTGGTACGACGATTAATCGTATTGATGAAGTGCTGGCTCCCTTTGTCAGTAAAAGTTTTGATAAGCATCGTAAAATAGCAGAAGAGTGGCAAATTCCCGACGCCGAAGGCTATGCGCGTTCTCGCACCGAAAAAGAGTGCTATGACGCTTTCCAGTCGCTGGAATATGAAGTTAATACCCTGCATACCGCCAATGGTCAGACGCCCTTTGTCACCTTTGGTTTTGGTCTTGGCACAAGCTGGCAATCTCGTCTGATTCAGCAATCCATTTTGCAGAATCGTCTGGCTGGACTGGGGAAAAATCGCAAGACGGCGGTATTCCCAAAACTGGTATTCACCATCCGCGATGGCCTGAACCACAAAGCTGGCGATGCCAACTATGATATAAAGCAACTGGCGCTGGCGTGTGCGAGTAAACGTATGTATCCGGATATCCTGAACTACGATCAGGTGGTAAAGATTACCGGTTCCTTTAAAACCCCGATGGGCTGTCGTAGTTTCCTGGGGGTATGGGAAAATGAACAGGGTGAGAAAATTCACGATGGCCGCAATAACCTTGGTGTTATCAGCCTCAATCTGCCACGTATTGCCCTCGAAGCAAAAGGTGACGAAAACGCTTTCTGGAAGCTGCTGGATAGCCGTCTGATACTGGCGCGTAAAGCCCTCATGACACGTATCGCGCGCCTTGAGGGCGTCAAAGCCCGTGTCGCGCCGATTCTCTATATGGAAGGTGCCTGCGGTGTGCGTCTGAAAGCGGATGATAATATCGCGGAGATCTTTAAAAATGGTCGGGCTTCTATTTCGCTCGGTTATATCGGCATCCACGAAACGATTAACGCGCTGTCTGGCAACCAGCATATTTATGATCATGAAATACTACGGCAAAAAGGGATCGCGATTGTTCAGTATCTGCGTGATGCGGTTGAACGCTGGAAAAACGAAACCGGCTATGGCTTCAGCCTATACAGCACACCGAGCGAAAATCTCTGTGATCGTTTCTGTCGTCTTGATATGGCGGAATTTGGGGTGATTAAAGGCGTGACCGACAAAGGTTACTATACCAATAGTTTCCATCTGGATGTCGAGAAAAAGGTCAATCCCTACGATAAGATTGATTTCGAAGCCCCTTATCCCCCTCTCGCCAACGGGGGATTCATTTGCTATGGCGAATATCCCAATATCCAGCATAACCTGAAAGCACTGGAGGATGTCTGGGATTATAGCTATCAGCATGTGCCCTATTATGGCACCAATACCCCCATCGACGAATGCTATGAGTGTGGCTTTAGCGGTGAATTTTCCTGCACCAGTAAAGGATTTACCTGTCCGAAATGTGGCAATCATGACGCCGCCAGAGTTTCGGTTACCCGGCGGGTGTGTGGTTACCTCGGCAGCCCGGATGCACGGCCATTTAATGCCGGTAAGCAGGAAGAAGTCAAACGGCGGGTCAAACATCTCTCCAGTGGACACCTCGGTTAATCTGCGCTGAATTAATATGAATTATCACCAGTATTATCCGGTGGATATCGTTAACGGGCCGGGTACACGTTGTACCCTGTTTGTCGCTGGCTGTGTTCATCAATGTCCCGGTTGCTATAACCAGAGTACCTGGCGGGTGGATTCCGGCAGGCCCTTCACGGCGGAACTGGCCGATCAGATCATCACTGACCTGAACGATACCCGCATCAAACGTCAGGGGATCTCTTTTTCTGGTGGTGATCCTCTGCACCCCCATAATCTGCCGGATATGCTTATGCTGATAAAGCGCATTCGCGCTGAATGTCCGGCGAAAGATATCTGGATGTGGACAGGTTATAAACTGGCGGAACTTAATCCGGCGCAAAATGAAGTGATCAGTCTGATCAATGTACTGGTAGATGGCAAATTTATCCAGGATTTAAAAGATCCCGCACTCATCTGGCGTGGCAGTAGCAATCAGGTAATACATCATCTGCAAATGGCAAGTAAAATAGCCTAATGGGATAGGCTCTAATGCTAACGGTTGCCTGGTTCAGCAGGCATACCGCGTATTCCTGATTTTTTGAATAACAGGATGTCATATATCACTGATAAAACAGGTTGATAGTGAATTTTATTTTCGAAAATAAAAAACTTGTCAACCTGCGACTAATGATAATGTTAGAGTAATGTTACGCCGCCCGGCACCATTCTTAGCAGATGCTGTTGTGGCCAGAATCGCGTCAGTTGTTGCTGATTTAACAGCCACTGTACACGCTCAAGATCATGCACCTCTCTGTTAACCAGCAAACCAACCACGCTGCCACTGTGCGCCACATTAAGGCCGTATAAATCACATGATTCAACGATCGATAACAGCCGGGTAAAGCCCGGTTTAGGTAACAGTTTCTGGCTGGCGATAGCGCTCAGCGTGGTGGCTTCGCCCATCAGAGAGGGACTCTGCTGAATGCAGGCTTGCTGTAACTTTTCCCATGCTTGCTGCAGTGTGGGAGCTGCGGCATATAATTCTGCCTGCCGGGGCAGACGGTGATAATCAGCGGTACGCAGTGTCTGTGGACTTTCAAGAATCAACAAATCAAGTGGTGGCGGGGTGCCACAGGGCAATTGCGTCGTAGCATGATGGTGATCAAACAGCGTTAACTGGTGAAAAATGGTACTGTCAGTGGGTTCGAGTGAGACACACAGTGCGGCCAGCGTGCGCTCATCCAGCTTTTCTCCCAGATAGTGGGCTGTTGCTACTGCGGTCGCAGCGATATCGGCGGTACTGCTGGCCATACCTTTCGCCAGCGGAATGGTCGAAGTGATATCGATACGAATCGCCTGACTTAATTGTTGGGGATAGTGCCAGTGGTGGAGTAGTTGGTTGACCATCGCGCGGGAAAGCGGGCGTTCATTAACACAGGGCGTGCCTGAACTGATTTCAACGGTGCTGTACCATCCCACTGGACAGGAGATAAGTTTTTCACTCCCCGAAATCCAGCCCTGGATAAGTTCACCACATGATGCAGGACATTGTGCAATGGCCATACGCTTCCCTTTTTTATTCGTCATCCGCAGGCATAGTGTCATGGCTATTGCACTATTACCATGATTTTTCTCATGTTCAGGCTTCTGGCGGTAGCCGAATGTCTCAGAAATCAGCGGCGGCGTGAAAAGTCATCCGATTGCCGGATAGCGGATGAGTGATGATCAATTGTTCAGCGTGTAACAGCAGCCGGGGAGCGCGTGCCAGTGCTGGCGGTGGCGCATAAAAGCGGTCACCGAGAATAGGGTGACCGATCGCCAGCATATGCACCCGTAGCTGGTGTGAGCGCCCGGTGATGGGCTTCAGTTGCAGACGCGCACTGTTATCATCGTGATACGCCAGAACCTCATATTCTGTCTGCGCCGCTTTGCCGGTCTCATGGCAGACTTTTTGTTTCGGTCGGTTCGGCCAGTCGCAGATCAGCGGCAGATCCACCCGCCCGGAAGCTTTCTGCGGGTGGCCCCAGACACAGGCAACATACTGTTTCTGCGGTTCACGCTGGCGAAACTGGCGTTTGAGTTCGCGTTCCGCCTGTTTGCTTAAGGCGACCACCATCACGCCGCTGGTTGCCATATCGAGGCGATGGACGGACTCTGCCTGTGGAAAATCGCGCTGGATGCGCGTTATAACGCTGTCTCTATGCTCCGCCTGTCGTCCCGGCACTGACAACAAGCCCGCAGGCTTGTTGACGACCATAATATCTGCATCCTGGTAGAGGATAACCAGCCAGGGAAGCTGGGGGGGATTGTAGTTTTCCATCGCCATCTTGCTGTTCCGTTACTGGTGAGTGACGACAATTAACCGCAAGGCATCAAGACGCCAGCTGGCCTCCGCCAGCGCCGCCATCACCTGCTGGCGGTTGTCTTCGATGGCAGACAGTTCATCATCACGAATGTTCGGATTAATGGTTTTCAGCGCTTCCAGACGGGACAGCTCTGCCGACAGTTTATCATCCGCTTCCTGACGCGCGGCACTGATCAGCGTCTGGGCGATATCTGCCATTTGTGCATCACCGGACTGTAACAGCGCATGCGTTTCGGCTTGTACCGCATTGATGAGCTTACTGCCGGTATGGCGGTTGACGGCGCTTAACTGACGGTTAAAGCTTTCAAACTCCACCTGACTGGCGAGGTTATTGCCATTTTTATCCAGTAAGATCCGTACCGGGGTGGCGGGCAGGAAGCGATTAAGCTGCAACTGTTTCGGTGCCTGCGCTTCAACCACATAAATCAGCTCCAGTAACAGTGTGCCTACCGGTAACGCTTTGTTTTTCAGTAGCGCGATAGTGCTGCTGCCGGTATCGCCGGAAAGGATCAGATCGAGGCCGTTGAGGATCAGCGGATGTTCCCAGGTGATAAACTGGGCATCTTCACGGGACAGCGCAATGTTACGATCAAAGGTGATGGTACAGCCATCTTCAGGCAGGCCAGGGAAGTCGGGCACCAGCATATGATCAGACGGTGTCAGGACAATCAGATTGTCACCGCGATCATCCTGGTTAATACCAATAATATCAAACAGACTCATGGCAAAAGTGATCAGCGCGACATCGTCATCCTGGGCGGCAATCGTCTGCGCCAGCGCCTGCGCTTGCTCACCACCGTTAGAGTGGATCTCCAGTAAACGATCACGTCCCTGCTCAAGTTGGGCTTTCAGAACATCGTATTGCTGGCGACAGGATTTAATCAGCTCAGCGAAACCGTCGTCATTTTCCGGGGAGGCGAGATAGTTTATCAGTGAGTGATGCACCTGTTCGTAAATGGTGCGGCCAACGGGACAGGTATGTTCAAACGCATCCAGCCCTTCGTGATACCAGCGCACCAGCACCGATTGTGCGGTATTGTCCAGATACGGCACATAGATTTGGATATCATGTACCTGGCCAATACGGTCAAGACGACCGATACGCTGCTCAAGGAGATCCGGATTGAACGGCAGATCGAACATCACCAGTTGGCTGGCAAACTGAAAGTTACGCCCTTCGGAGCCAATTTCTGAGCACAACAGCACTTGCGCACCGGTATCCTCCTCGGCAAACCATGCTGCAGCCCGATCACGTTCAATGATCGACATCTCTTCATGAAAGACCGTTGCGCGGATACCTTCACGCTCGCGCAGAACCTGTTCCAGTTGCAGCGCAGTGGCGGCGTGTGCGCAAATCACCAGCACTTTTTGCGAACGATGGCTGGTCAGATAATCCCTCAGCCATGTGACACGGGGGTCGAAATTCCACCATGTGCCACTATCGCCTTCAAATGCCTGATAAATTTGTTCCGGATAGAGCATATCATGGGCACGTTGCTCGGTGATTTTACCTGCACTCATCAGCGTCGCGACTTTCATCGCTGTTTGATACTGGGGGGGCAGCGGTAAGCGAATGGTATGCAATTCACGCTGCGGGAAGCCTTTAACACCATGACGGGTGTTGCGGAACAGAACACGACTGGTGCCGTGGCGATCCATTAACAGCGTGATCAGTTGCTGGCGTGCGAGATGGGCGTCATCATGATCGCTGTTCGCTGCCTGGAGTAACGGTTCAATATCCTGTTCGCCCACCAGATCGCTCAGGGTATTGAGTTCGTCATTATTGAGTTTTTTGCCTTCCAGTAACAGGGCGACCGCATCAGCGACCGGACGATAATTTTGTTGCTCCTGGACAAACTGATTAAAATCGTGGAAACGGCTGGGGTCGAGCAGACGCAGACGGGCAAAGTGGCTCTCCATGCCCAGCTGCTCCGGCGTGGCGGTTAATAGCAGCACGCCGGGGATCTGTTCGGCCAGTTGCTCAATCGCCTGATATTCGCGACCCGGTGCCGCTTCACTCCATGTCAGATGATGCGCTTCGTCGACGATCATTAGATCCCATTGGGCGTCGGTCAGCTGTGCAAGGCGTGCTTTGTTGCGACAGGCGAAATTCAGGGAACAGATAACCAGTTGCTCGCTTTCGAAGGGATTGTCAATATCGTTGCTGGCTTCGGTGTAGCGCTCATCATCGAACAGTGAGAAGCGGAGATTGAAACGACGCAACATCTCCACCAGCCATTGATGTTGCAGGGTCTCAGGCACGATGATCAGCACGCGGGTGGCCGCGCCGGAGAGCAACTGTTGATGGAGGATCATCCCGGCTTCGATAGTCTTGCCGAGGCCGACTTCATCCGCCAGCAGGACACGCGGCGCATGGCGGCGACCGACATCATGCGCGATGTGCAGCTGATGTGGGATCAGGCTGGTGCGTTGCCCGCGCAGGCCACTCCACGGCATCCGGTATTGCTCACTTTGATGTTTGCGTGCGCGATAGCGCAGCGCAAACCGATCCATGCGATCAATCTGCCCGGCAAATAAGCGATCCTGGGGTTTACTGAATACCAGCTTGCTATCCAGTAACACTTCACGTAACGCGATGTGAGTCTCTTCGGTATCCAGCCGCGTCCCGATGTAGGTCAGCAATCCCTCTTGTTCACTAATGTCATCAACCCGCAGTTGCCAGCCCTCATGGCTGGTGATGATATCTCCGGGATTAAACATCACACGGGTGATGGGGGAGTCATGACGCGCGTACAGGCGATTTTCGCCGATGGCCGGGAAAAGCAGGGTCACGGTACGTGAGTCCAGTGCAACGACCGTTCCCAGCCCCAGTTCGCTCTCGGTATCACTAATCCAGCGTTGACCAGGTTTAAAAGGCATATCTATTCGACTCTTGAATTCTGAAATGGGGCAAAGGTTATTCACACCAGAGGGATAATGATGGATTTCTGGGGCGAAAAGGGCGCTATGGTACTGAATGCTGAAGTGATAGTCACCTGTCAAAATAACCCTAACTGACCTGTTGCTATTGTAGCAAAATCATCATTGAGCAGGGGAAGTATTCCTTCAGCAATCGGCTGCAATTGTTTTTCCAGATAGTGGTTATAATCAAGCGCTGATTGCTGATAATCCACCGGTTCTGGGCCGTTAAGTGTCCAGACATAACATATGTTACCACGTTGTTGATATTGTGGCGGACGCCCCAGCCTGATATTTTGCTCATCGGCCAGTCTGGCGGCGCGCACGTGTGGCGGCACATTGCGCTGATACTCCGCCAGCGGACGACGCAGCCGCTTACGGTAGATAAGCTGATCATCCAGCTCCCCGCGCATCAGTTGCGCGATAGTCTGGCGAATATAGGCCTGATAGGGTTGATTGTGGAAAATACGCCAGTAGAGCGCCTGCTGAAATTGTTGCGCCAGCGGCGTCCAGTCGGTACGCACCGTCTCCAGCCCTTTAAAGACCATCCGTTGGGTATCGCCCTGCTGAATCAGCCCTGCATAGCGTTTCTTGCTGCCAATATCGGCACCGCGAATGGTGGGCATAAAAAAGCGACAAAAATGGGTTTCAAACTCCAGTTCCAGCGCACTGGTAAGCTGCTCCCGCGCCAGCTCTGTCGCCCACCATTGATTAACGTAACTGACCAGTTGGTTGCCGATATGGGCAGCTTCTTCTTCATCATGACGACGTTTGAGCCAGACGAAAGTGGAATCGGTGTCACCATAGATAACGTCATAGCCTTGCGAGGCGATCAGCGCCTGGGTCTGGCGCATAATCGCATGGCCGCGCAGCGTAATCGATGACGCCAGACGGGGATCGAAAAAACGACAGGCCGGGGTGCCGAGTACGCCATAAAAAGCATTCATGATGATTTTCAGCGCCTGGGCGAGCGGCTGATTATGCTGACGTTTCGCTTCGTCGCGACTGTGCCAGATTTGGCTGATGATCGCTGGCAGACAGTGATGTTGCCGGGAAAAATGCGCGCCCAGAAACCCCGCCACGCTGTGGTCACTGTCCGGTTGGGCCATGCCTGCAATTAGCCCGATGGGGTCGATCAAAAAGGTACGAATAATCGAGGGGTAGAGGCTTTTATAATCCAGTACCAGTACAGAATCATACAGGCCCGGGCGTGAGTCCATGACGTAACCTCCGGGGCTGGCTTGTGGCGTCACTTCCCCCGGATTGGGCGCCACATAGCCCATGCGATGCATGCGTGGAAAATAGAGATGACTGAACGCGGCGACAGAACCGCCGTGGCGATCGACAGGCAGACCATTAACCGTTGCCCGTTCCAGCAGAAACGGCATGATTTCGGTGGTGTGAAAGATACGGGTCACCAGCTGACAATCCTGGAGATTGTAACGGGCCAGCGCCGTTTTATCCTCATGAAAACGGCGCTCGATCTCATCCAGTCGTTGCCACGGATTATCTATCGCTTTGCCTTCACCAAGCAGCTCGCGCGCTACCGCTTCGAGCGCAAAAGAGGAAAAGCGCCAGAATGCGGATTTCAATGCTTCGATACCATCGATAATTAACCGCCCCGGAGCCTGGGCGAAAAACACCCCAGGCTTGAAACCGTGCTCCCGCCACTCCAGAGGCGTATTTCCCCGGCCAAGCTGGAGCGGAATACGATAACGTTCGGCATGTTGCTGCAAAATGCGTAAATCGAACTGGATAAGATTCCAGCCAATCAGGACATCCGGATCGTGGAGCGCAAACCACGCATTCAGTTTTTCCAGCAGTTGTGGACGGCTGGCAACGTACTCTAACTGAAAATCGACGGTCACCGTGGGCGGGGTCGGCGGCCCCAGCATATAGACGACCCGCTGCCCGCACCCCTCCAGACCTATGCAGTACAGTTCACCGTGGCGGCTGGTTTCAATATCCAGCGAGACCCACTTTAGCGTAGGCCGGTAGTGGGGATGGGGTTTCATCCTCGCATTGATCAGTTGCTGCGACCCACGCTTCTCTCCCTCGACCCAGACTGGCGCAGTAATAAAACGCTCCATCAGATAGCGTTCGGGGGGACGGATGTCGGCTTCATACACGCAGATGCCGTTATCACGCAGCTTTTTTTCGATATGCATTAACTGACGGTGAGTACGGCAATAAAGGCCAAAAACGGGCTGATGATGAAAATCCTGTAAACTAAGTGCAGCGAAGCGCAGATTTCTTTCGCCCCGCAGCAGACGCTCCACCCGTGGCCGTTGATTTTGCGGAATAAACATCACCGACTCCTGTGCTGGCAGGATAACCTGTAGCGGGCCATCATCAGTAGCCAGCCAGAAAGATAGCTCGCTACCCTGTGGGGTATCGCGCCAGTGACGGGTCAGTAAAAAGCCTTCTCGTGGCTGGATCACGCCATGCTCTCATCAAATAAAACCTGGCCTGATTTTGACATCCTCCACGCCCTAAAGCACGCGGATTTCTGCTGTCTAAAGGTAACCCGAGCAGGTTTAGGGTAAGGGGCAGAACTCTGAAGGGCGCGGCTTAACAATGTTTGGCGGACTGCGTGACATTAAATCCGGATCGGGATCGGGGAAAACAAATAGCTTGTGATTTTTGTTAAATGTTAGGGTGGGTCCCGTAACTATTTTTTGTACAATCTGGTATCCTCTTAGTTCACGCAACAAGTAGAACTTAGGCGCGATAGCCATATGGACTTGCTCGTGGTAAAGTGTGGTGAGCATTTTAAGAAGTGTAAAGAGAACCAGTTTAATCACGGTCATAATATTCTCCCAATACCCAATGGCAGTGTCTCGGGATATTCCGGTGATAGCGTTACCGTTTGCTCACCGCGCGCTTTTTTAACAGCTTTCTGCCCGTGCGCCAGCCAGTAATCCCACCCGCTATCGCCATCGGCGGGGTTCCGAAGAAGATAATTGCAAAATTTTTCGACATCTGATCTTCGCCCATAACGGGGCCAACCAAAACATCACAAACAGAGGGATAACGCCAGAAAACAGGTGATGCCGAGAAGAGCAAAGAAAACGACTCTGTAAATCATTCTGTGTAACTGCCACCGTATTACCGTATTAAAGGTGCCCGCTCAGGCGATCACCAAACTCAATAATAAAACGACTCATTGCCAGTCGCCAGTTCTGGATCGGCATACTCCATTTTTTTGAGGCTGACTGGATTGCCAGATAAATCACTTTCCGTACTGAGTCGTCTGTCGGGAACATCTTTCGTTTCTTTATCGCCTGACGGATCACACTGTTCAGCAATTCAATGGCATTGGTGGTGTAGATGACTTTGCGGATATCGGGCGGATAACCGAAGAACGTATTGAGATTTTCCCAGTGCGCACGCCAGCTCTTACTGATTTGTGGGTATTTCTCATCCCATTCGCTGGCAAACTTATCCAGTGCCATCAGTGCCGCTTCCTCTGTGGCAGCCTGATACACCGCTTTCAGGGCACCGGTAACGGCTTTGTAGTCCTTCCACGATACGTATTTCAGACTGTTGCGTACCATGTGAATGATGCACAACTGGACATGGGTCTGCGGGTAAACACTGTTGATGGCATCCGGAAAGCCCTTCAGGCCGTCCACACAGGCAATCAGGATATCCTGAAGTCCCCGGTTTTTCAGCTCTGTCAGGACACTGAGCCAGAATTTTGCCCCTTCGTTTTCAGCCAGCCACATACCCGGCAGTTCCTTATGACCTGAGGTATTAATACCCAGCGCGAGGAACACGGCTTTGTTAATCACGCTGCCATTATGACGGACTTTTACGAAAATACAGTCAAGGTAAACAATGGGATACAGGGCATCCAGCGGGCGGTTTTGCCATTCGATAACCTGTTCTTTCACCGCATCAGTGACTTTAGATATCAGAGTAGGTGACATATCCGCATCATATATTTCCTTAAATGTATCAACGATTTCACGTGTGGTCATGCCTCTGGCATACCGGGACAAAATCTGGCTGTCCATCTGTGTGATACGGGTCTGGTTCTTCTTAATAAGCTGAGGTTCAAAGGTATTTTCGCGGTCACGTGGCGTACTGATTTCAATCTGGCCATCGTCGGCATACTGCCACTGTGTGACCTGGCCCTGCGGGTCGCGCCAGGCGGTGAGCCTTTGCCAGCGGTCGTAGCTGAAGGTTTCCGTGCCGCCGTCAGGGTGAGTGATTTTCACCACCCGGCCATCCTGACGATGAAGCATCTGCGTGCGGTTGCCTGCGGCGTCAGTCTGCTCCTCAGCCAGCCATGACGGTCATAGTCATACGTGGTGGTGCGACCACTGCAGTCAGTGTGACGGGTGACCAGCCCGGCACTGTTGTAAGTGAGACGCTGAATACCGGAAGCGGCATCGCAAATCCGGGTCAGGTTGCCCTGGTCAGAAACAGGCCAGCTCGCCTGCCAGCCGGTGAGCTGTCAGCATATGCTGCTGGTAGCGGAATTCGCGCAGTACTGCTCCCTGGCCATTGCGCACCGCGATAAGGTCGCCCTCTGACGAGTAGTCATACTGGCACAGCCTGTCGGCGCTGAGCGGGTCGGAGGGGTGGCAGACGCTAACCCCGGTGATGCGCTCAACAGTGCCACCATTCGTCAGCGACAGGGAGGAAAATTCAATCAAAAAGCGCCGCCCGGCGCTGTCGGTTATCTGCTCTGGCTGATTGCGGCTGTTGTAGTCAATGGTCAGGCGGTTTTCATTGCGGTCAGTGATTGCGGACAGCAGCCAGTGGCCTGGCCGGGGCTGATGGCTGAAGTGCCAGTGGCGGGATTCATCGGCGGCGCAGATGCAGACCGTGTCTTCCTCAGGTCGGCTGACCTTCAGCTGTTCATAACGATTCATCACCGGCAGTTCGCCGGGTGGCGGACAGGGGAAGCGGATATCCCAGCCCTGTTCGTCAGTGAATATCAGCATATCATCCTGCTGACGCACACTCAGCGACAGTGGCAGAAACCAGCCCTGACCCAGCCAGCCGTTGCTGATTTCATCCGAGAAGTAGTAACGCTGCCATGTCAGGGGTATCGCGGCCGGAAAGTCAAAGTCGTTATCCTCATCGCCATACAACACCTTGATGCCCAGAATCGCGTTAACCGGGTGGCCAGTCAGTGGCGACAGTGGCTCTGCCGGGATTTTGCAGGGCTCGCTCTTGCGGCTGTTGCGACTCTGATGGCTGCCGCCCTTTTCACTGCCTGCTTTTTTGGCGCTGAGGGTATGACTGGCACTTTTTCCGGCTGCCCGGCTTTCAGCTTTTACCGCCGTCTTTTCTGCCTGGAGTGCGGTTTTCTCCACCGCTTTCACCGCACTGGTTTTACCGAGCGCCTTATTAATCCGGGCGGCCATTTTGCCAGCTTTAAATATGCCGCCCGCGCCGGGAACAAGGTTGACTACTGCCGAAGTGGCTGACAGCGCTGCCTGACCATACTCCCCTTCGGCGGTATAGATAACCGCGTTAACCCCATCAGCCAGAATGCCCACCACCGGCACCGCGCCGATGATATCGAGCCCGCTGTGAACCATCTCGCCCCATTCGGCTCACCAGTCGTTCTTCACCGGCGGATTAGCGCTGCCGCCATCGACCGTGCCGAGCGGCGGCAGCACATACTGCAGTTTTTCGATGGTGTTGCCTTTTCTCATGGCCGTTCCTTGTGATCAAAGAGGTGATTAATAAGCAAGGATGATGGATTTTGATGGTCTGAGTCTGCCACAGGGGGCGATATATTGCTATCGGATTGAATAATGAGGAATGCAACAATTATTCATTTTTAATTACCACCGCGCGTGGCAGGCTTTACCGTATAACCCCGGAATCGGCTATCTGCTATGGTGGCGGATACAGTTATCCGTCACCATAGCCTCACTGGATCTAAATCTACCGTCAGTGGCTTAGCTCCGTAATCCTCTCCCCTGCTTGATCCAGTACCAGCACAACGCATAGAAAATCACGATAAAGACAATTAACACACCAAATGTTGTCGCCAGCGGCACATCATCGACACCAAGAAAACCGTAACGGAAACCACTTATCATATAGACAATCGGGTTGAGGTGGGACAGAGTCTGCCAGAACGGTGGTAATAACGTCAGAGAGTAGAATACCCCGCCAAGATAGGTTAATGGTGTTAATACAAAAGTCGGAATCAAACTGATATCGTCAAATGTTTTGGCAAAAATGGCGTTCAGTAATCCGGCCAGTGAAAAGAGTATCGCGGTCAGGACCAGGGTCAGCCCGACAAACAGCCAGGAATGTACCTGGAATGGAACAAAAAATAACGACACGCCGGTGACCAGAATGCCAACACAAAGCCCACGGACTACACCACCACCGACATAACCGATAATAATGACATCGGTCGGCACCGGCGCGACCAGCAGTTCTTCAATATTACGGAGATATTTAGCGCTAAAGAAAGAGGAGGAGACATTGGCGTAAGCATTGGTGATTACCGCCATCATTATCAGCCCCGGAACAATAAACTGCATGTAGGAAAAGCCGTGCATTTCCCCAATCCGCGCACCGATTAAATTACCAAAAATAATAAAATAGAGCGTCATGGTAATAACCGGTGGTACCAGCGTCTGGATCCAAATTCGCATAAACCGGTGGATCTCTTTTTTCCAGATACTTTTCAGCGCCACCCAGTAAAGTTGCATCATGCTGATTCTCCTTCCTTGTCCTGCAATAATGTGACAAACAACTCTTCCAGTCGGTTGGCTTTATTACGCATACTTAACACCTGTACTCCCTGGGAATTTAACTGTGCAAAGACACTGTTAATCCCCTGTTCACGCAAGACTTCGACCTCCAGGGTCGAGTTATCCACCATGCGATAGTGATAACCTTCCAGTGCCGGAAGCGGGCTGTTCGCCGCCAGATCGAGAATAAAGGTTTCTGATTGCAGTTTCGCCAGTAGCGCTTTCATTGAGGTATTTTCCACCAGCTCCCCATGCTGGATAATGCCGATGTTACGGCACAGCATTTCTGCCTCTTCCAGATAGTGGGTGGTCAGGATAATCGTGGTGCCTTGATCATTGAGATTTTTAAGGAACCCCCACATTGAACGCCGAAGTTCAATATCCACCCCGGCTGTTGGTTCATCCAGGATCAGCAATTTAGGTTCATGCATCAGTGCGCGGGCGATCATCAGGCGACGTTTCATGCCACCCGACAACATGCGCGCCGATTCATGACGTTTTTCCCACAAGCTCAGCTGTGTTAAATATTTTTCGCTTCTGACAAGTGCTTCTTTATATTCAACACCATAATAGCCCGCCTGGTTAATAACGATTTGCTGGACTGTCTCAAATGGATTGAAGTTGAACTCCTGCGGCACCAGGCCAAGCTGGCGTTTCGCATTCACCACTTCCTTTTGTAAATCGTAGCCAAACACGCTGACCTCACCCGAGGTTTTATTCACCAGCGAACTGATAATCCCTATCGTGGTCGATTTCCCCGCGCCATTAGGGCCAAGCAGGGCATAAAAATCGCCTGCCTTGACCTGTAGATCGATACCGCGTAGCGCCTGTACACCGCCCGGGTAAGTTTTGGTCAGTTGTTTTAGTTGCAAAGCAATGGTCATTAACTATCTCTTCTTGTGCCATGACATGTAATGAGTTGTTTTAGTATATTAACCCAACACACTCATCTCATTACAACCTATAAAACCTGATGAATAATATAGATACACTGATCAATAATAATGCGTTGTGGTCGAAAATGCTGGTGGAGGGAGATCCCGACTTTTTCGCCAAATTATCTGAGCATCAGAAACCACGTTTTCTCTGGATTGGCTGTTCCGATAGTCGTGTTCCGGCAGAACACTTAACCGGACTGGATTCTGGCGAGCTGTTTGTTCATCGTAATGTGGCGAACCTGGTGATACATACTGATCTCAACTGTCTGTCGGTGGTGCAGTATGCCGTTGATGTGCTGCAAGTTGAGCACGTTATTATCTGCGGTCACTATGGCTGTGGGGGCGTTCATGCTGCTATAGAAAACGCTGAGCTGGGTCTGATCGATAACTGGTTGCTGCATATCCGCGATATCTGGTTTAAACATAGCACTCTGCTGGGCGAGATCGCCGAAGAGCATCGTCTTGATACCTTATGTGAGCTGAATGTCATCGAACAGGTGTATAACCTCGGTCATTCGACGATTCTGCAATCGGCATGGAAACGGGGACAGAAAATAACCGTTCATGGCTGGACTTATGGCCTCCATGATGGTTTGCTGCGTAATCTTGATGTCACCGCCACCAGCCGAGAAACCCTTGAGCAACGTTACCGCCAGGGAATGTCTAACCTCAAGAGTAAGTTGCTCCATCGCAAATAATGGATTGATCGTCTTCAGCCCCGGCGACAGTATAGCGCATCACCGGGGCAGCCTGTGTGGCTACTCATCCAGTAAAACAACTTTACCGATGTAAGGCAGATGACGATAACGCTGAGCATAATCGATGCCATAACCGACAACGAAATCATCGGCGATGGAAAAACCAATAAACTCTACCGGTACACTGACTTCACGGCGACTTGGTTTATCCAGCAGTGTGCAGATAGCCAGTGATTTCGGTTGCCGCAGGCTGAGTATTTCGCGTACTTTCGCTAAGGTATTGCCGGAATCGATGATGTCCTCGACGATCAGGACATCTTTATCGCGAATATCTTCGTCAAGATCTTTCAGGATTTTAACATCACGGGTGGTTGACATGCCGCTGCCATAACTGGAAACGGTGATAAAATCGACCTCATGCGCGACTTGTACCGCACGGCATAAATCGGCCATAAAGATAAATGACCCCCGCAGTAAACCAACCAGCACGATTTCATTGCCGCTATCCTGATAAAATTCGTCAATCTGACGACCTAATTCAGCGACACGCGCTGTGATCCTCTCTTGCGGAATCATCACTTCTACATAATGTTTCATTAACATAACCAGTTAACTTTTAATATGAATGATCATTTCAGTTATTGACAGGCTCACCCTGAGTAACAGAGGCGGCAGTATAACAGTAAAAGAAAGCCAGCGATGCAGGGAATCATAAATTCGGTTTTGCAGCCAGCGTCCCAGTTGTTCACTTCTATAATTAATGACGTTCAAAAAATTCACTAACAGATGAGTGTCCTGACTATGGCAGAAAGAAAATCGCAACGTCCCCCACTGCTGGTGGTGCTGACCGTATTGTTTGCTGCATTTTGTGGTCTGTATATGTTCATTGGCGGAATATGGCTGATTACCCTTGGCGGTTCCTGGTACTATCTTATCGCCGGTTTGATCATGTTGGTGGTTACCATCATGTTATGGGGTGGCAGGCGTTCCGCTCTCTGGCTCTACGCTATCCTGTTGCTCACAACGATGATGTGGGCCGTCTGGGAAGTCGGTTTTGACTTCTGGGCATTGGCACCACGCAGTGATCTTCTGGTGCTGTTAGGGATCTGGCTGATCCTGCCTTTTGTCTGGCAGCGTCTATTATTTCCTTCTTATGGTGCGGTGACTGCGCTGACTATCGCCCTGCTGATTGGTTGCGGTATTCTGATCTGGGCAGCCTGCCATGATCCCCAGGAAGTGAATGGTGTGCTGAGCACTGAAACCACCGTTACCGAGCCGATTTCTGTCGTGGCTGATAGTGACTGGCCCGCCTATGGCCGTAACCAGGAAGGGCAGCGTTATTCCCCGCTGAAACAGATTAATGCTGATAATGTCAAAAACCTGCGACAAGTCTGGATATTCCGTACTGGCGATCTCAAACAGCCCAATGATCCTGGTGAGATCACGAATGAGGTTACCCCGATTAAAATAGGTGACACACTCTATCTGTGTTCAGCCCACCAGCGCCTTTTTGCGCTTGATGCAGCAAGCGGGAAAGAAAAATGGCATTTTGATCCACAACTGGATACCAATCCCTCTTTTCAGCATGTGACCTGTCGCGGTGTTTCCTATCATGAAACAAAAGCGGCTAACAGTGATTGCCCGCGACGCATCCTGTTGCCTGTGAACGATGGCCGGTTATTCGCTATCAATGCCGATAACGGTACGCTGTGCCACTCTTTTGCCAATAAAGGGATGCTCAACCTGCAAACCGATATGCCGGTGACGACGCCGGGAATGTACGAACCCACTTCCCCACCGATCATTACTGATAAAACCATTATCATTGCCGGTGCCGTTACCGATAACTTTTCCACCCGCGAACCCTCTGGCGTGATCCGCGGTTTTGATGTGAATAACGGCAAATTATTGTGGGCGTTCGATCCCGGTGCGAAAGATCCCAATGCCATTCCGAAGGATGGGCATCATTTCTCCCTGAACTCGCCTAACTCCTGGGCACCAGCGGCTTATGATGCGAAGCTGGATCTGGTCTATTTGCCCACCGGTGTTACGACGCCTGATATCTGGGGCGGTTATCGCACGCCCGAACAGGAGCGCTATGCCAGCTCTATTGTGGCGCTGAACGCCACTACCGGGAAACCTGTCTGGAGTTATCAGACCGTCCATCACGATCTCTGGGATATGGATCTGCCTGCTCAGCCTTCACTGGCCGATATTGAGATTAACGGGAAAATCATTCCGGTGATCTACGCGCCAGCCAAAACCGGCAATATCTTCGTGCTCGATCGCCGTAACGGGCAATTGATTGTTCCGGCACCAGAACGTCCTGTCCCACAGGGGGCGGCACCCGGCGATCATGTGTCTAAAACGCAGCCATTTTCGGATCTGAGTTTCCGACCTCATAACAAATTGCGCGAAGCCGATATGTGGGGCGCGACGCCGTTCGATCAACTGATGTGCCGTATTATTTTTCATCAGTTGCGTTATGAAGGCATCTTTACGCCACCTTCGGTACAAGGCACGCTGGTCTTTCCCGGTAATCTGGGCATGTTTGAATGGGGGGGAATTTCTGTCGATCCTTACCGTCAGGTAGCCATCGCTAATCCTATGGCGTTACCGTTTGTCTCCAGACTGATCCCGCGCGGTCCCGGTAATCCAATAGAACCCCCGAAGGGAGCGCAAAGCGCCGGTACGGAAGCAGGGATCCAGCCACAATATGGTGTCCCTTTTGGCGTGAAGCTGAATCCTTTTCTGTCACCTCTGGGGCTGCCGTGCAAACAACCTGCCTGGGGCTATATCTCTGGCCTGGATCTGAAAACAAACAAAGTTGCCTGGAAAAAACGGATTGGTACACCTCAGGATAGTCTGCCTTTCCCGATGCCCGTGCCGTTACCTTTTTTTAATATCGGTATGCCGATGCTGGGCGGCCCTATCTCCACGGCTGGCAATGTATTATTTATCGCCGCGACTGCGGATAACTATTTACGTGCCTATAACATGAGTAATGGTGAAAAGCTCTGGCAGGCACGTCTGCCCGCAGGCGGCCAGGCTACCCCCATGACTTATGAAGTCAACGGCAAACAGTATGTCGTGATTTCAGCAGGTGGTCACGGTTCCTTTGGCACCAAAATGGGTGATTACATTGTTGCTTATGCGTTGCCTGATAGCGAACAATAATCAACCGGTTCCTTGCTATGTTATTGATTGATAAATGACACAATAGGGTATGTACTGTCAGAGCCCGTCGGGCTCTGACAGCATGGACGCTTAGAGCCTGGCCCAGCAGGCTTCGCTGCTTTTTATAAGCATTGACTCTCCTGGGCTATTATTTCCGCCGTAATGACACTACGGGTAAATCGAACATATAATTTCCAGCAGTGATGAAAAATTTATTTTATTCGCTACATTAATATGCTATTTTTATTTCTTGCCAACTATACAGACAGAAAAACTGTGTTTTTCTGTCTGTATAGCATGTCGTACATGAATCTTACCACCAGGTTTTAGCATTCAGATAACAACACCATCCGCTGAAATAAATTTTAAAATGTTTTTAACATTATAGAAAAAATATATTTACACCAAATGAAACGACTGACAAGGGATATTCTATGAGATTAATTATTTCATTATTTCTTCCGTGGTTAACTTTTTTTACCATCGGTAAGCCAATATCAGGGATTATTTGTCTGATATTGCAAATCACACTGATTGGCTGGATACCAGCAACCATCTGGGCTGTCTATTCACTCAGTCAGTACAAAACCGATCAAAAAATTAAAAAAGCACTTGATAAATAACTTACTGCCTATACCCTCTTAACGATTTCGAAATATTTTTATCAATGTGAAATTTATCTCGCATGATACTGAGGTCGTTTTGAGGGTTTTCTTATGATAGCTCATCGCGCCCTGCTATTTGAATAAACAACGGAATCAGGTAATATCTTTCGCCCTATTCAGCTCAGACCAAAATGGTAACTAAAATAGCCTGATGGATCAGGCTCTTAATCTATTCGCAGTCATCACGACAGACATCAGATGATATAAAAGGATATGGATATTTATCGGATGTAGTAAAAAAATATTCCGGTTATATTATTGCGTAATAAAGCGTACCTTTCCCATATAATCATAATAAATTAAGAGCCTATCCCATTAGGCGTTATTGGCGCAGCCAGTTTGGACACGGACAGCGCGGAGAAACCGCAGCGTACACGGAGTACGTGAGGATTTCGAGCACTGCCCAGGGACAAAATGGCCAGTAAAATAGCCTAATGGGATAGGCTCTAAATAAACGTTGTTTCTTATTTCTGAAGATATATGTTGCTTTAAAAAAGGTGTATTATAGCCCCCTGTTTTGATCTGGCTTCTTAGAGCCTGGCCCACCTGGTTAGTGACGCAGGCCGTCTGGCCCGGCAGCGCGCTGGAACCGCAGCGTACAGGGAGCACTGCTGAAGACCAGAATGGCAAGTCAATTAGCCTGATGGGTCAGGCATCAAAGCACTGCGGAAAAGTAAGAAATATGCTAACGTTGTACCTCATTAATTTTATGATAAACATAATGAAGCGATTTTTCAGAGTGGTCATGCTCAGTAGCCTGCTGATGCTTTCTCCGTGCAGTTACGCATTAAGTGAATCTGAAGCTGAAAACATCGCCGATTTAACAGCGGTATTTATCTTTCTGAAAAACGACTGTGGTTTCCAGGACGTTTCCAGCCAGCAGATTCGCCGTGCTATCGTGCTGTTTGCCGCACAGAACAAGTGGGATCTGAATAACTACAATCAATTCAATATGAGAGCACGCGGTGAAAATAGTTATTACGATCTCAGTAATATCAAAATCCCGATCCATAAAAAGTGCGAAGGACTGGCGCGTAATTCGCTGTATCTGCTGCCCTACGCAGGATGATCCTCCACATGTCGGCATATGTACTGCTAAAATAGTTCTCATTGAGCGTTACTTTTGCGGCTATACCCGCTTTTCTGATATGAACAATAAAAAGGAGTCTTCACGTGGCCGATAATCGCCTATGGCATGAAACGCTGCATAATCAGTTTGGTCAACATTTTACGGTAGATAATGTGCTGTATCATGAAAAGACCCACCATCAGGATTTAATTATTTTTGAGAATGCGGCTTTCGGACGTGTGATGGCGCTGGATGGCGTGGTACAAACAACCGAGCGGGATGAATTTATTTACCATGAAATGATGACCCATGTTCCGTTGCTGGCTCACGGCCAGGCAAAACATGTACTGATCATTGGTGGCGGAGATGGTGCGATACTGCGTGAAATCTGCCGTCATAATACTGTTGAAACCATCACGATGGTTGAGATCGATGCAGGGGTGGTTTCGTTTTGTCGCCAGTATCTCCCTAACCATCATGCGGGAGCCTATGATGACCCGCGCTTTACCCTGGTGATTGACGATGGGGTTAATTTTGTCAATCAGACCACCCAAACCTTCGATGTTATCATCTCCGATTGTACCGATCCGATTGGGCCTGGTGAAAGCCTGTTTACTTCGGCGTTTTATGCCGGTTGTCATCGCTGCCTGAATCACGGCGGTATTTTTGTCGCACAGAATGGTGTCTGTTTTCTGCAGCAGGATGAAGTGATTAATAGCTACCGCAAACTGAGTCACTATTTTAACGATGTCAGTTTTTATCAGGCCGCTATTCCAACTTATTATGGCGGTGTGATGACCTTCGCCTGGGCGACAGATAATATCGCGTTACGCCATCTGTCCAGTGAAATTATCCAGGCGCGCCTCCATAAAGCCGGACTGCAATGTCGTTATTACAATGCTGCGATTCATACTGCGGCATTCTCTCTGCCACAATATCTGCAAAATGCGTTGTTCGCCAGTGAATCGCAACAGGAGGTACGCTAAATTGAAAAAAGTAAAACTGCATGGCTTTAATAATCTGACGAAAAGCCTGAGTTTTTGTATTTACGATATTTGCTATGCCAATACTGCCGAAGAGCGTGACGGTTATATCGCTTATATTGATGAGCTGTATAACGCCAACCGCCTGACGGAAATTTTATCCGAAACCTGCTCAATTATCGGCGCTAATATTCTGAATATCGCCCGCCAGGATTATGAGCCACAAGGTGCCAGCGTCACTATTCTGGTCAGTGAAGAACCGGTTGATCCACGATTAATTGATAAAACCGAGCATCCAGGACCTTTGCCGGAAGCGGTTGCCGCCCATCTCGATAAAAGCCATATCTGTATCCATACTTATCCTGAAAGTCATCCGCAAGGCGGATTATGTACTTTCCGGGCGGATATCGAAGTGTCCACCTGTGGCGTTATTTCACCCCTTAAGGCGTTAAATTATCTGATCCACCAGCTGGAGTCGGATATCGTCACCATTGATTATCGCGTGCGCGGTTTTACCCGTGATATTAATGGTATGAAACTGTTTATCGATCATGAAATTAACTCTATTCAGAATTTCATGTCCAGTGATATCAAAGCGTTATATGACATGGTAGATGTGAATGTTTATCAGGAAAATATCTTCCATACGAAAATGTTACTGAAAGAGTTCGATCTTAAGCACTATATGTTCCATACCCGCCCGGAAGATTTAACCGCTGAAGCGTGCCAGATCATTACCGACCTGTTATGGAAAGAGATGCGGGAAATTTATTATGGCCGCAATATTCCCCAGATCTGAATCAATGATGGAGATCCGTTCTCCATCCTTAGAGCCTGTCCTGGCAGGCTATTTTACCTGCCAGTCTGGCTGCATCTGGTGAGTCAGGCGCATTCAACACTGCCGGGCAAATTCACGGTACGCCGCCACCACCTGAAGAAAATCTTCCAGGCCACATAACGACAGGCTCTCTTCATCGTAATAATGTAAGCCCTCTTCAGGTTCATCAGCGGAAAACGCCAGCTGGTTGGCACGGACGATCACCTCTTCACCATCCAGCCATAAAGTATATTCATGGCCGATATGTTGCCAGCTGCGTTCACTGCCTTTGAGGTTACATGCCGCCTGTTCGACTTCATCCAGCAGGGCCAGGTTATCTTTCACTTCTTCATTAAACCAGTGGCCAAGCGCTTCGTGTCCCATCGACATCCGAACCCTGACAAAACCGGTTATATCACGCATAAATTCGTAATCCATATTTCTTACCTGCTTTTTACCCAATACAGTGTGCTGGATACAAAAATGCCCGACACACTCCCTTGTGTCAGGCATTTTGCGCGACTTCGCCAGCAAACAGTTACTTCTTCTTCGCTTTCGGATTCGGTAAATCAGTAATGCTGCCTTCGTAAACTTCAGCGGCCAGGCCAATGGATTCATACAGCGTCGGATGGGCATGAATCGTCAGCGCAATATCTTCTGCGTCACAGCCCATTTCGATAGCCAGACCAATTTCACCTAACAGCTCGCCGCCGTTAACACCGACAATCGCACCACCAATAATCCGATGGCTCTCTTTGTCGAAGATCAGTTTCGTCATCCCTTCCGCGCAATCGGAAGCAATCGCCCGACCGGAAGCCGCCCACGGGAAAATAGCCGTTTCATAGCTAATTCCCTTCTCTTTTGCCTCTTTTTCAGTCATGCCGACCCAGGCAACCTCGGGTTCAGTATAAGCGATAGAAGGGATCACTTTAGGATCGAAGTAATGTTTCAGACCAGAGATAACTTCTGCTGCGACATGACCTTCATGCACCCCTTTATGTGCCAGCATCGGCTGACCAACAATATCACCGATAGCAAAGATGTGAGGTACATTGGTACGCATCTGCTTATCAACATGGATAAACCCGCGTTCGTCCACTTCCACACCCGCTTTACCGGCATCGATACTTTTGCCATTCGGTACACGGCCAATCGCCACCAGCACCGCATCGTAACGCTGGGCTTCCGCCGGGGCTTTTTTGCCTTCCATCGAAACATAGATGCCGTCTTTTTTCGCTTCAACGGCAGTGACTTTGGTTTCCAGTAACAGATTGAATTTTTTGCTAATCTGTTTAGTGAATACCTTCACGACATCTTTATCAGCGGCCGGGATCACCTGATCGAACATTTCAACCACATCGATTTCTGACCCCAGGGCATGATAAACCGTCCCCATTTCCAGACCAATGATCCCACCCCCCATAATCAGCATGCGCTGAGGAACATATTTCAGTTCCAGGGCATCTGTGGAGTCCCAGACACGTGGATCATCATGGGGAATAAACGGTAACTGAATCGGACGAGAACCCGCCGCAATGATCACATTGTCAAAGTTGATCACGGTGGTGCCATTCTCGCCTTCTACTTCAAGCGTATGCGAGCCGGTGAATTTACCGACACCATTGACCACCTTCACTTTACGGCCTTTTGCCATCCCTGACAGACCACCGGTCAACTGGGTGATCACCTTCTCTTTCCAGGTACGGATCTTGTCAATGTCAGTTTTAGGTTCACCAAACACAATGCCGTGCTCGGCCAGCGCTTTCGCCTCTTCAATCACTTTCGCTACATGCAGTAACGCTTTAGAAGGGATACAACCCACATTCAGACACACCCCGCCCAGGGTGCTGTAACGTTCTACGATCACCGTCTCGAGACCTAAGTCTGCGCAACGAAAAGCAGCAGAATAACCTGCGGGGCCTGCCCCAAGTACCACGACCTGAGTTTTCATTTCAGTACTCATCATGACCTCTGTAATGAGATTACCAGGAAAAAACCGACCACCAGGCCGGTTCTTCACTTACATCACCAGACGACGGATATCGCTTAGCATATTGTTGATAATAGTAATAAAGCGCGCACCATCCGCACCGTCGATCACCCGGTGATCGAACGAAAGAGAGATGGGTAACATCAGGCGCGGCATAAACTCTTTACCATTCCATACCGGCTCCATCGCCGATTTGGACACCCCAAGGATCGCCACTTCTGGCGCATTGACAATGGGGGCAAAATGCGTCGTTCCCAGGCCACCAATGCTGGAGATGGTGAAGCATCCCCCCTGCATTTCACCGGCCGTCAATTTACCGTCACGCGCTTTCTTAGAGATAGTGGTCAGCTCACGCGACAGTTCGGTGATGCTCTTTTTATCGACATCCTTAAATACCGGAACCACCAGACCATTGGGGGTGTCTACCGCGACGCCGATATTGATGTATTTCTTCAGCGTCAGGCGCTGCGCATCTTCAGACAGCGAGCTGTTAAAGCGCGGCATCTGTTTTAGCGCTGTTGCGACCGCTTTCATGATAAAGACCACCGGCGTATATTTGACGTCCAGTTTGCGCTTTTCGGCTTCCGCATTCTGCTGCTTACGGAAAGCTTCGAGATCGGTGATATCCGCTTTATCAAAGTGTGTCACATGCGGGATCACAACCCAGTTACGACTTAAGTTAGCCCCTGAGATTTTCTGGATACGTCCCAGTTCTACCTCTTCCACTTCACCAAACTTGCTGAAGTCTACTTTCGGCCACGGCAACATCCCCGGCAGGCCACCACCGGCCGCAGGTGCGGCTTCCGCGCGCGCGACCGCTTCTTTCACATAACGCTGCACATCTTCACGCAGAATACGGTCTTTACGCCCTGTCCCTTTGACTTTTGCCAGATTAACGCCAAACTCGCGCGCCAGACGGCGAATCAACGGCGTAGCATGGACATAAGCGTCATTTTCGACAAACTCTGTTTTATCAGCCACAGCAGATACCGGCGCGGGCGCTTTTGCTGCCGGTGCGGCTGGCGCTGGCGCAGCCGGTGCGGGAGCGGCGGGGGCAGATACCTGTACCGGTGCCGCACCAGCCACTTCAAATACCATGATCAGCGAACCTGTCGAGACTTTGTCGCCGGTCTGTACTTTGATCTCTTTCACTGTACCCGCGAACGGTGCGGGGACTTCCATAGAAGCTTTGTCCCCTTCGACGGTAATCAGTGACTGCTCAGCTTCGATTTTGTCGCCAACATTGACCATGATTTCCGTTACTTCAACTTCATCATTGCCAATATCCGGGACATGAACATCTTTTGCTGCCGCTGCCGCAGGCGCCGCTACCGGTTCAGCCGCTTTTTTCTCTGCCGTCGCCGGGGCTGCCGCTGCGCTATCCTCTGCCGAATCGAACAGCATAATCAGCTTTCCGGTCGCTGTTTTATCGCCAACCGCAACTTTGATCTCTTTGACCACACCCGCCTGTGGAGACGGGACTTCCATAGAGGCTTTATCCCCTTCTACGGTAATCAGCGACTGTTCTGCTGCCACTTTATCGCCGACATTGACCAGAATTTCGGTGATTTCCACTTCATCTGTGCCGATATCTGGTACTTTTATTTCGATAGCCATTCTTTTTTACCTCTTACGCCAGACGCGGGTTAACTTTATCTGCATCGATATTGAATCTGGCGATCGCTTCTGCCACCACTTTCTTATCGATTTCATCCCGTTTAGCCAGTTCACCCAGTGCTGCAACAACCACATAATCCGCATCGACTTCAAAATGATGACGCAGATTTTCACGGCTATCAGAGCGACCAAATCCGTCAGTACCCAGCACACGATAGTCGCTGGCAGGAATGTAATTACGTACCTGTTCAGCGAACAGCTTCATATAGTCTGTTGAAGCCACCGCTGGCGCATCGTTCATCACCTGCGCAATATAAGGAACGCGCGGTGTTTCCAGAGGATGCAGCATATTCCAGCGTTCGCAGTCCTGACCATCACGGGCCAGTTCAGTGAAAGAGGTCACGCTGTAAACATCGGAACCGATACCATACTCTTTCGCCAGAATCTGAGCGGCTTCACGCACATGGCGCAGCATCGAACCTGACCCCAGTAACTGAACTTTACCTTTATTACCGGCGAGCGTTTCGAGTTTATAGATACCTTTACGGATCCCCTCTTCCGCCCCTTCCGGCATCGCTGGCATGTGATAGTTTTCGTTCAGCGTGGTGATGTAGTAATACACATTTTCCTGTTTCTCACCATACATCCGCTCGAGGCCATCATGCATGATCACCACCACTTCATAAGCGTAAGCAGGATCATACGAGACGCAGTTAGGGATGGTCAGTGCCTGAATATGGCTATGGCCATCTTCATGTTGCAGGCCTTCACCATTCAGAGTGGTACGGCCAGAGGTACCGCCGATCAGGAAGCCACGCGCTTGCTGATCACCCGCTGCCCAGCACAGATCACCAATGCGCTGGAAGCCAAACATTGAGTAGTAGATATAGAACGGGATCATCGGCAGATTGTTGGTGCTGTAAGAAGTCGCCGCTGCCAGCCAGGAGGCACCCGCGCCCAGTTCGTTAATCCCTTCCTGCAATATCTGGCCTTTCTCATCTTCTTTATAGTAAGCCACCAGTTCACGATCCTGCGGGGTATATTGCTGGCCGTTAGGGCTGTAGATACCAATCTGGCGGAACAAGCCTTCCATCCCGAACGTGCGCGCTTCATCAGCAATGATCGGCACCAGACGATCTTTGATCGACTTGTTCTTCAGCATGACGTTCAGCGCACGCACGAAAGCGATGGTGGTTGAGATCTCTTTGCTTTGCTCTTCCAGCAGGGCGGAAAAGTCAGCCAGGGTCGGCAGTTCTAACTTCTCAGTAAACTGACGGCGGCGGGCAGGCAGATAACCGTTGAGCTTTTCACGCTGAGCATGCAGGTAGTTGTACTCTTCAGAACCCTGCGGGAAAGTAATATAAGGCAGTTTTTCGAGATCCGCATCGGCAACCGGCACATTGAAACGATCACGGAAATGACGCACGCCATCCATGTTCATTTTCTTCACCTGGTGAGCGATATTCTTCGCTTCTGCCACATCACCCATACCATAACCTTTGACGGTATGTGCCAGAATTACCGTTGGCCGTCCCTGAACTTCCTGCGCTTTTTTAAATGCGGCATAGACTTTCTTCGGATCGTGACCACCACGATTCAGTGCTCCGATCTGCTCATCAGTCCAGTCGGCAACCAGCGCGGCAGTTTCGGGATATTTACCAAAGAAATGCTCACGAACATAAGCACCATCTTTTGATTTGAAGGTCTGGTAGTCGCCATCAACAGTTTCGTTCATGAGCTGAACCAGCTTGCCGCTGGTGTCTTTCCGTAGTAGCTCATCCCAGCGATCACCCCAGATAACTTTGATGACTTCCCAGCCAGCGCCAGCAAAAATGTCTTCCAGCTCGTTAATGATTTTACCATTACCGGTTACCGGGCCATCGAGACGTTGCAAGTTGCAGTTAATCACAAAGATCAGATTATCCAGCTTTTCACGGGTCGCGATGTTGATAGCCCCTTTGGATTCCGGCTCATCCATTTCACCATCGCCGAGGAACGAGTAAACCTTCTGGGCGGAAGTATTTTTCAGGCCGCGATGTTGCAGGTACTTGAGGAATTTAGCCTGATAGATAGCGGCCAGTGGCCCCAGCCCCATTGATACGGTCGGGAATTGCCAGAAATCCGGCATCAGTTTCGGGTGTGGATAGGATGATAAACCGTGGCCATGCACTTCCTGGCGGAAGTTATTCATTTGCTCTTCGGTTAAACGCCCTTCGATAAAGGCACGTGAATAGATACCCGGCGAGATATGCCCCTGGAAATAGACCAGGTCACCGCCATCCTGCTCCGTATGCGCCCGGAAGAAGTGATTGAAGCAGACTTCATAGAAGGTCGCCGCAGACTGGTAAGAAGCCATATGGCCCCCTAACTCCAGATCTTTTTTCGAGGCGCGCAGTACAAGCATTATCGCATTCCAGCGGATGGCGGCACGAATACGGCGTTCCAGCTCCAGGTTACCTGGGTATTCTGGCTCATCTTCCACAGCAATCGTATTGATGTAATGGCCGGATGCGCTTCCGGCTGCGACTTTCACCCCGCCTTTGCGAGCTTCAGAAAGAAGTTGATCAATCAGATACTGAGCACGCTCAACACCTTCTTCACGGATAACCGATTCGATCGCCTGTAACCAGTCGCGAGTTTCGATCGGATCCACGTCATTTAATAAACGTTCTGACATGGCGGATTCCTTCTTTATCTATTCATTAGTTAATCTGGAACGAGTCCTGTTATGCTCTGCCAGAGAACGTAACCAGACAGGTTCTGCGTTGATTTATCGCGCACTTAAAACCGCGCTTAAGAACCGAAGTTCCCATCTTTTCGTTGCTGTAAACGACGCAGTGAGCGTTCCCGACGACTCTCCTCACGGTGACGATCCAGCAAAATTTGCTCAATAAATGCCAGATGCCGATGTGACGCTTCACGCGCCTGATCCGGCTTTCCGGCAATAATTGCCGCAAAAATATCACGGCGATGCTCGCTGACCAGGGAAAGCATTTCCCGGCGCGCATACAACAGCTCAAAATTATGGCGCATATTTTGCGCAAGCATGGGTTCCATACAATGTAAAAGATGAAGCAAAACAACATTATGAGCAGCTTCAGTCACTGCGATTTGATAACGGAGAACCGCCTCAGATTCTGCTTCTGAGTCGCCGGACTGTTGTGCCAGCTCAATGGCATGATGAAGTTCACGAATACGCGCTTTATCCTCATCCGTACCGCGTAAGGCGGCATAATAGGCGGCGATACCCTCCAGAGCGTGACGGGTTTCCAGCAGGTCAAGTTGCGATTCAGGATGGTCAGTCAGCAGCGTGACCAGCGGATCGCTGAAGCTCTGCCACAGATGATTCTGGACAAACGTTCCGCCGCCCTGACGACGAAATAACAGGCCTTTCACTTCCAGTCGTTGAATTGCTTCACGCAGTGAGGGACGAGAAACGTCAAACTGTTTCGCCAGTTCACGTTCAGGCAGCAATTTTTCCCCTGGGCGCAGCGTCCCTTCGAGGATTAAGCATTCGAGTCGCTGCTCTATTACATCAGATAATTTGGGCTGGTGAATTTTGCTGTAAGCCATATTCTTACCTCTGCCACTCATCCGCTGATATTGGTAAGACCAATTTATCATTCATCGTTTTAAAATAACAAAGTATTCACCTTATGTCCATCCTGATTTTGATTGAGATCAGATAAATTGTCTTAATTAACAATAAATTAAAAATAATATCAAGTAAAAATAACATTTTTTAAATAAAAACGGCAGGAGACCGAAGATAAATTTAACATTTATTATACGAAAATAGATACAAACTGAACCGATTCAACTCTGAAAAAATCAATTTTTATTCATTTAATATAAATAAAAATTCAAATGCTAGTTTGTCGTTTTGTCATTTTATTTACAATTGTCTTTTTTTGTTCGCTTCCACTTTATCGCTGCATAAAGCAGGTGCATTCTTTCGCGCTTACCACTATTCTGCGTAAGCCGAAAGATTTTCTGAGTATTTTATTTTTTGTTATCCGTAAAGTAATCGATACAGAGATGGCATTTTTTTAATACAGGCATATCAAATGACAACGTCTATTAATAATGAGGTTCCATAATGGAAGGCCAACAACATGGCGACAAACTCAAACGCAGTCTAAAAAATCGCCACATCCAGCTGATTGCACTCGGTGGCTCTATCGGAGCGGGTTTATTTATGGGGAGTGCGTCGGTGATTCAATCTGCTGGCCCCGGGATCATCCTCGGTTATGTCATCGCTGGTTTTATCGCCTTCATGATTATGCGTCAGTTGGGTGAGATGGTTGTCGAAGAGCCCGTCGCAGGCTCATTCAGCTATTTTGCTTATAAATACTGGGGGAATTTTGCCGGTTTTTCTTCTGGCTGGAATTACTGGGTACTGTATGTGCTGGTCGGGATGACAGAACTGACGGTGGTTGGAAAATATATCCACTTCTGGTGGCCACAGGTTCCCATGTGGGTTTCGGCCGCCTCCTTTTTTGTCATCATCAACGCTATTAACCTGGCGAATGTGAAAGTGTACGGTGAAATGGAGTTCTGGTTCGCCATCATAAAAGTGGTCGCCGTGGTCGCGATGATCCTTTTCGGTTGCTGGCTACTGCTCAGTGGTCACGGGGGGCCACAGGCAACGATACGTAATCTCTGGGATCAGGGCGGATTTCTGCCACATGGCTTCAGCGGCCTGGTGATGGTGATGACGATTATTATGTTCTCATTTGGCGGCCTGGAACTGGTGGGGATCACCGCAGCGGAAGCCAGTCATCCTGAAAAGAGCATTCCCAAAGCCACTAATCAGGTGATTTATCGCGTGCTGATTTTCTACATCGGCTCACTGACTATTCTGCTGTCATTGTTACCGTGGACCCGGGTTACGGACAAAACCAGCCCCTTTGTTCTGATTTTCCACGAGCTGGGTGATGTTTTGGTGGCCAATGCCCTGAATATTGTGGTGTTAACCGCAGCGCTCTCTGTCTATAACAGTTGCGTATACTGCAATAGTCGTATGCTATTTGGCCTCGCACAGCAAGGTAATGCTCCCCGGATACTGCTGAATGTCGATAAGCGTGGTGTTCCTGTCACTACGATTCTGGTCTCCGCCGTCGTGACCGCATTATGTGTGTTGATAAACTATCTGGTGCCCGAATCGGCGTTTAATTTATTGATGGCACTGGTTGTTTCGGCGCTGGTGATCAACTGGGCGATGATCAGCCTGGCGCATATAAAATTCCGCTGCGCTAAACAGCAACAAGGCATTACCACACGTTTCCCATCACTTTTTTATCCGCTCAGTAACTGGATTTGTCTGCTGGCGATGGGTGCCATACTGATAATTATGCTGATGACGCCAGGCATGGCGATTTCTGTCTATCTGATCCCGGTATGGCTTGCTGCGCTGGGCGTAGGGTATCTGGTCAAGCAAAAAAGTATCTGTCGTGCAAAAATAAAGTGATATCTCACTGCAAATAGTATGTCACATCAACAACGCCATACCCTTTGGCGTTGTTGATGATCTCAGGTTCAGCCCTATGGGTTAATTTCAGGGGCTTTTATTATCGGGCGCCACAAGTAACAGATTGCGAAATTTTAGCCAGTCAAACGCCGGGCCGGGATCGGTTTTACGCGCTGGCGCGATATCGCTATGGCCGGTGATATTGCTGGCAATAGCGGGATACCGTGCAATCAACTGCCGCGTTACGGCGGCCAGTTGTTGATATTGTCTATCGGTATAAGGCAAGGTATCGGTGCCTTCCAGTTCGATACCGATAGAAAAATCATTACACCGCTCGCGCCCATGATAACAGGAAACACCGGCGTGCCACGCGCGTTTATCAAAAGGAATATATTGTACAATTTCGCCATCACGGCGGATCAGACAGTGCGCTGAAACACGCAGCTGCGCAATTTGCGCAAAAAAAGGATGGGCATGCGGATCAAGTGTACCGCTAAAAAAGGCATCAATCCACGGCCCACCGAACTCCCCTGGCGGTAAACTAATATTATGTACCACTAATAAAGAGGGGATCTCATTATCCGGGCGACAATCATAGTGCGGAGAAGGCACCCGCCGTGCTCCCATCAACCAGCCACCATCCCACTGCATGTTTTTCTCCTTTTGCTGTCTGCTATTTTCGGTGATGTATTCAATATGTTTATATTGTCTCAAACATCATATTCGCGCTCAATAAAAGTGCCGATGATCCTGTCATGCATCTCAACAGATTTTGAGTACCCCAGGGTCTTACGATTCAGTCGCTTTAAGCGGTTACGCAGATTCAGGTTTTCCCGTTCAATCCGCTGTGTATAAAGCTTACCCCTGATATGTTTTTCATCCGGCAGCAGATCATAAGCGCTGAAGTTATCTGTACACCAGAAGGCAACATGAAAACCTGATAATAATTTCAGTAACCTGCGCAGTGTCTTTTTGCTCCTGCGCCCAAAAGTAGGCGCAATAATACGTTTGAGACGAGGCTCCCACGCATACCACAGCCAGCGTTGCTGCTTTTTACTGCCGACAAAAGACCACATCTCATCCACTTCACAGATAAGCTGGATTTGCTGATTATCCAGCGGAAACGTGGTTACACATCGTGGGGCGAGTTTTTTAAAGTGCGAACAACGGCATTAATGCTGATATGCAGAGTCCGTGCGGTATCGCGGATACCGGCATTATTCATAGCAAGGTCAACAATTTGTTCTTTCATGCCGGGGTGGCAGGCTCGATAAGCGTAATCGGTCTGGAAAGTACGACAGCATGACTGACAACGATAGCGCTGAAATCCGGACTTACCCACGCCATGCTTTTTAACGGGTTCAGTTTATTTACAAAACGGGCATGCTACGTCAATTTTAGCCATCTGGTGTCTCTGATAAAAAGAGCGATTATATAACATGATCAATATGTTGAATACATGACCCATAAGCGCCTCCAGAAACACCACCGGATGCATATGCCAGACTTCCGGCCCCAGTCTCACTCCCTTGTCAGACAAAGCCTTCATCTACGTCATCCTGTCCAGAAACGTTTCCAGATACTTTTTCCACAACGGGGCGTCACGGGTTAAGGTATCCAGATAATTTTTCCGCAGCGCGTCACCCTTGTCGTAATACCATTCACTGGCATGCCTGACGATTATCCGGTACAGATGGTCGCGGTAGGAAATATTATGTATCGCCTGAAGGTATTCCTGCTCCGAATAATAACCGTCCCGGTTACTGTCAATCCTTTCCAGCAGCCGTCGGTAGTTGTACTTGTTCAGGATGTGTGAGATGCGCGTTTCCTCCTGTGCTGCCTGATATAAATGCTCCAGTATCCCCCTTACCATATTATCCGGCCGCCTGAAGCCATCAATCAGGTCAAAGTTCTCCGGCGCCTGATTCAGCGTCACAAATCCCAGTTCACCCGGCGCATACTGCGCCACTTTCTGCACACTGGCCGCCGCCAGCCAGCCCCCTTCCTGACGTATCTGAAAATAAGCCGCATCCCGGTTGTCTGGCAGTATCTTTCCCTGCGCATCGGCACCCGGCACTTTCGTCAGGGTCACCACGCCCGATGTCCGGGTTTTCCGGCTGCCCGCAGCCATTCCCTGCTCGCCCTTTTCATACAGCGGCGCTTCTCTTTGCCAGGTCAGATACACCGGCGTATCCACCCCCACTCCGCCGGGGTTAGTGAGGAACTTTTCCATATCATCCATGCTCAGGCACTCGATATGTACCTGGTAGCGCGAAAGTTTGCCGTTTTCTTCCGGAAGCTGATAAAAGCCCATATGCCCGAGACCGTCTCCGGCACTGACCGGGACAGGTTGCGGTGGTACACACACGGTATTCAATCCCTGTTCACCACCCGATGCCGCTGGCACAACCGGGGTCAGGCTGTCGCCGTCTGATACCACCCACACCCGGTCGCCCTTTTTCAGTTTGTCCTTATCGCGACCGAGAGTCACCAGACTGAATGTCCGCGCCATTTCATTCGCTGTTTTTCCCGGACGGGTAACCTGCTGTGCAGTATTGCCAGGTTCGTAAGAGAGCGGAAAACCTGCCGCCAGTTTGCCCGCTTTGTTATTCTGCAGTACATCATCACGGCTCAGATAGTATGCCCAGTCCGTCCGTGAGGTACAGTTCACCACACCTTCCGGCTGAGCGGTACAGGCAGGTGCGCATTTTGCCCACCATGACGGAACAGGAACAGAATCCATTGCTTTCAGACTTCCCCGGTCTGACACCGTCCAGACTCTGGTTCCCGCCGGGAGTTCCTCTCCTTCTGCATTTCTCACCGCGGCTTTCAGCGTCACTTCGCTAAACTGGCGCTGATCCTGCTGCGGCTCACTGTATTGTCACTCAGCGTGACAGGGGTATCCTGTTCCAGTTTTCCCGCCACCCGCTTTGCCTGCACATCATCCGCACTGAGGTAATAACGCTGGACTCCCGCCACTTTTCTGTCTGAACTGCCGCCCGGCTGTTTATAAGCACTGTACGGTGCCAGGTGCATATACAGTGTGTAAAACGTCAGCCCGCTTGCTGTACTCTCTCCCGGCTGGAGATAGTGTTTTATCAGCACAAAGGAGTCTGAAAGCAGCAGTTTTTCATTACGCCAGTCAATCCCGGCACGTTCATAGCTCTCACATATCCGCCAGGCAACAATCTCACCATCCGCCATACAGCGAATAAACTGCTCGCCCTTATAAAGCTCACGGCAGTATTTACGCTCCTCTTCGCTGTCCGTGCTCAGGGCACACCAGGGCACCGCCGCATCAGTGATGTGAATACCCCCGTGCCACATCCCCTGACAGCCCACCAGATACAGGCCTGAGCTTTCCCCGGCGAGTACCGCCAGCAGCTCTTCCGCTGAGGAAAAGGGATGACCGTTTTTATTCGCGGGGACGGGAAAGCTGATTCCGGGCATCCTGGCAGTCATAATGGACCCTCCCTTTTATTCACTGTTCCATCCGCTGGCTGGCACCAGATAGCCTGATGTCTTTATGATGAAATTACCGGCGGAATCGTGTTTAATTTTGACCATCGTATTACCGGCACGGTAAGTGTCAAGACATCACCCGTGGTTAATTTAAGCGACCTGTTTTTCCCGTTCCGGATTTAATGTCACCGCGCCTTCCGGCTGTCAGTTTCGTGTTCTTCCTGACCTGCTCTCTCTTCAGTTGTTTATTCTCTTTCTGGCTCTGTTTCAGAGCTGCTTTATCTTCCGGTGCGGAAGTCTGTAAAAAGGCCTGTTTCCACTGAATAATCTGCTCCAGACACGGGTTTCCCCTCTGATTTGGCCTGATTACACCAGTTATAAAGGGTAGCTTCGGATATTCCTTTCATTTGTGCAACGGTGGAAACTATCCTGATACTGAGGGCGGATAAACGGGCGGCACAGAGCAGCCGGGCGACATCGGTAACAGTCATTCCCTGATGCAACATAAGCATAGCGATTAGCTGCCGTGCATCGTTTTTATCGCGAGTCTGCTGTGCTTCTTTACGCATAAAACGTCGTTCTTCAGGAAAAATAGCTGCTATGATCGGCATCGCTCAGTCCGGTTGGTGATTTGTGATGTCTGGCGATTGATCAGATCGCACAATCCGGGCTGAGTTCCCTCAAAAGGATCTATTATTTTACGAAGTTATTTAACAGGTAAACATGTGAGAACCTTTCTCACATGTTTGTTTTAGATAATAAATAAGAAAATATTCGATAAATAACATACAAAGATAATAAAAACACGAAATAATAATCGTCCGGAAAAAGATTAACGCATAGTACGGCTAAAATGATGATAACCAATGGAAGAGCTATATCCAGAAGAAATAACGAAATTAGAGATTTAAACATTAATAACACTCCCCATAATCTTGCTTAAATCTTCCTCTTTAAGATTAGGGTAAGCTTTAGTTTCAATTATTATTTTAGCAAAAACCGACTCAATAACAAAATAAAGCATTTCGATTTTATTTGCATATAATATCCAATAGAATGTCGGAACCAATGATTCCAAATACCTTGCTGCAAGAGCAGCAATGATACCAGTGCGGTTTCTACCGTATATGCAATGCCGTATCTTGCTGCCTGCGTAGAAGTATAGTTAACCAGAACGTCCGGTGTTTTAGAAATAGTTTTACGAACAGCGCCATTAGGGTTATCTTTATATTTATCATCCAGTACATAATTAATATATAGTTTAATCATATCAAAAATGACATTTTACCTTCTGTATAATTCGTTTAATGCCAATACCATTCTCTTATCTTCGTGTATTAATTCATGACAGACATATTGATATCCAGGCAAAACACAAAACTGTTCATTTGCTTTTGAACGCTGCACTCAGTATTCTGATGAGCTATATTTAACACTCTATTTAAATAGCGAGATTATATGAGAGTAAAAAAACCATTTATTTTCATTGCGTTATCTTTAACACTTACAATCGTAATCCCGGAAATTCTCTTCAGGGTACTATCAATTGAAAATTTTATCATTGTTATTGAATCGTTAAATTTTTTATCCGCTCCATTATTATTAGCCCCTCTTTATGAAGCCCTTTTGGTTTCATTAATACTGTCATATATCATCATGAAAATATACTATATCGTTCGCAATAACAAAAAGTAATCGCTACCTGCTATATTGGTTTGAATGCCTGACAATCCCCGGCCCCCGGATCAGAAGCTATCGGGGGATTTTTTGTACCGGATCATCGCTGTGATTGACCATAGCGCCATCATACAAAGAGTTCAAATACAAACGCCGATATATCTGCACAAACACCCCTTTTTGAGAGTGAATATTGCCGACCGTAATTTCATCATCGGTTACACGACTTTTCCAGCACTCAGCGGCGACATCACACGTTGCCTGAAGTTGATAGCCCTCTGCTTGCAGGTAGTGACGAATAGGCTGCGCTTCAACAACGTCATAAAATTTCACCGTAAAAACGTACGCTTCCGTACCGGTAATTCTGCCAAATTCAAATTTATAATTATTTGATATTCTTGGCATATCTTTTAATAACTGCGGTGTGTAATATTCATACGCTCGTCTGTCTTGCTCGCTATAATAAGCGCTACTGGCAAACGCCATCTTTACATATGGCCAGGCCAAAATCAGGGCAATACCCGTATGCCAGTGATCCCCATCCCCATTAAGGCAATGATGTTTTTTTTCATAATCCAGCCCTGCCGTTACTGGCAATATGATAAATGTTTCATCCTGCTATAGCAGGATCACCTTAATAGACAGAAAATCATTATAAGGGATAACTATTCACATAAAAGCGGCTTATGGCCTTGATACGACGCGCCAGCAGCCCGGCAGGGCTGAAGCGAAATCTTCAGCTGTCAATCACCAGATTATCGGAAAATGATCCCTGAAACGCTTCAAACCCGTCTCTGCCGATAATACCTCATGTACCATTAACATCAAAAGCTCAGCCATACTCATCCTCCGCCACACAATATTTTCCGTTTCCTGAATGGAGCCCTACAATAGAAACACACTAAAAAATGGTCGTGTATGTGGTGTAGAAACTCAGTTCAGGTTAGCATGCTGTTTCTACCGCTCAATCTTATCAATCCGGAGCCTTATCATGTCATCTCGCCGCTATAATCCTGATCGTCATCGTGACATGCTACTGGATCGAATTAACCAGGATATCACCGCTGCTGTCACTCAATCATTACGGGAAGATTTAGGTGGCGAGATCAATGCCAGTAACGATATTAGTGCACAACTGTTCCCGAAAGAGGCGCATTCTCATGCCGTGGCTATCAGCCACGAAACGGGGGTATTTTGTGGCCAGCGCTGGGTAGAGGAGATATTTATTCAACTGGCCGGAGATAGTGTCAATATTGTCTGGTATGTAGAAGATGGTGATCTCATTCAGGCCAATCAGCGGCTCTTCGAACTGAACGGCCCTTCCCGCCTGTTGTTGACCAGTGAGCGTACCGTACTGAATTTCGTGCAGATATTGTCTGGTGTTTCCAGTGAAGTTCGCCGTTATGTGGATCTACTGGCAGGAACCAAAACCCAGCTTCTTGATACCCGTAAAACGCTGCCTGGTTTGGGAACCGCGCTGAAATATGCGGTGTTGTGCGGTGGTGGCGCTAATCATCGCTTAGGGTTGTTCGATGCCTTTTTCCTCAAAGAGAGCCACATTCTGGCTTCAGGTTCACTCCGTCAGGCGATTGAAAAGGCTTTCTGGCTGCATCCTGATGTCCCGATAGAAGTCGAAGTGGAATCGCTGGATGGCCTGAAGGAAGCGCTGGATGCTGGCGCCGATATCATCATACTCGACAATTTCACGCTTGATCGGGTACGGGAGGCGGTCAAAATAACGCATGGTCAGGCGGCACTGGAAGTTTCCGGCAATATCACCGCGAAGACGATACGCGAATTTGCCGAAACCGGAGTCGATTATATCTCTGTCAGTGCGCTCACCAAACATATCCACGCGCTCGATATCACCCTCTCTTTTCACTGAAAAAATCGCCCCGGTGTTACTGATCCAGCGCCGGGGATTTTTTGCGAGTTCGCTCACATCTTTTTGCGGACTATCTGTAATCACAACTAAAAACGTGGAAATCGCTTTCGCGTGCTGTGAATTATCATTCGTCACCGTCTGTCAGGTTCGGCATAGTGCTCAAAACAACATTCAGGAGCACTGAGATATGGATAAACAACGCGGTTTTACTCTGATCGAGCTAATGGTCGTCATCGGCATCATCGCTATTCTGAGCGCCATTGGCATTCCTGCCTATCAAAACTACCTGCGTAAAGCCGCACTCACCGACATGCTGCAAACCTTCCTGCCCTATCGCACTGCGGTTGAGTTATGTGCGCTTGATCACGGCGGGATCACCGACTGTGATAGCGGCAGCAACGGTATCCCCGCCACATCCACGTCGCGTTATGTCGCCAGTATGCGTATCAGCAAAGGTATTGTCACACTCAATGGGCAGGAAAGCCTCTCTGGTCTGAAGATTACGATGACGCCCGTCTGGGATAATGCCAACGGGATCACTGGCTGGCAACGCATATGTCATGTTGACAGCGACAATACACTTAAACAGGCCTGTGAAGACGTTTTCCGCAATCACTAAGGTGGCGACCATGAACAACGATCAGTTGATCACGCTCTGTCAGCGCTATCATGCCCTGCTTTTACATAACGATGAGCACATTATCTCTATCGCTGTCGTTGATACACCGGCGCCAGAGCTTATGGAAGCACTCCGCTTCGCGACCCAAAAGCGGATCGACATTGAGTGCTGGAGCCAGGAACAGATGAATAAGCGGCAAAAAACGGCCAGCCCGCTATCACAGCCTGCCAGCCATGATATAGCCCCTGATATTATTGGTCAGGTTAACCAGATCCTGGAACAGGCGCTGGATCAAAAAGCTTCCGATATCCATATTGAACCAGAGGAAAACCATCTCCGTATTCGCCTGCGGATCGATGGCGTTCTCCATCAGTTATCCTCTCTGCCTTTACAACTCGCCGCTCCTGTCACTGCACGACTAAAAGTCCTCGGTCATCTGGATATTGCTGAGCATCGCCTGCCGCAAGACGGACAGTTTACGCTGACTTTATCCGGGCGTCAGATCTCTTTTCGTATTGCCACACTTCCCTGCCGTCACGGAGAAAAAATTGTCCTGCGTTTATTGCAGCAGACCGAACAGGCGCTGGAACTCGAAGCACTGGGTCTGACAGCAGAACAACTGACGCTTTTTCACTCAGCACTGGCGCAACCCCAGGGTTTGCTGCTGGTCACTGGCCCCACCGGTAGCGGTAAGACCGTCACGCTTTACAGTGCGCTACAGGCCAGAAATCAGGATACCGTCAATATCTGTAGCGTCGAAGACCCGCTGGAAATTCCCCTCGCCGGAATGAACCAGACGCAAATTAACCCGCGCGCAGGGTTAACCTTTCAAAATGTTCTGCGCGCCTTACTCCGCCAGGATCCAGATATTGTTATGGTCGGCGAAATTCGCGACACTGAAACGGCAGAAATTGCCATTAAAGCCGCGCAAACAGGGCATCTTGTCCTGTCCACATTACACACTAATTCTACCAGCGAAACACTGACGCGCTTACAACAGATGGGGATAGCCGGCTGGATGCTCTCTTCCGCGCTCTCTCTGGTAATTGCCCAGCGTCTGGTTCGTAAGCTGTGTGTTCACTGTCGTCGTAATACCGGAAAAACCATCGCGATACCGCATAAATTATGGCCACGTTCACTCCCTCTCTGGCAGGCGACCGGCTGTCAGCATTGTTATCATGGCTATTATGGTCGCCATGCGCTATTTGAACTTCTGTCGGTGAATGGCTCACTGCGTAAAGCCATCACTGATGGTTTGAGTGCGGTGGAAATCGAATCTCTGGCACGTAAAGCCGGAATGAAAACATTGTTTGAAAACGGTTGCCTGGCGGTGGAGCAGGGAATAACCAGCTTTGAAGAGCTGATTCGCGTGTCAGGAGCCCCTCATGAAGATGATTAATCATCTCTGGCGCTGGCAAGGTATCAATCATCAGGGGGAAGCCTGCCAGGGGGCACTGTGGGAAAATAACCGACTGCAGGTTTTCGAGAAACTGCAAAGCCTGCGTATCATGCCACTGACACTACGCCGCTGCGTCGTTAAAAAGGCACTCTGGCACCCACGCTACAGTGGTCAGATAATCCGCCAGCTGGCAGCACTGCTGCAAGCAGGGATCCCGCTCGCTGAAGGACTGGCACTACTGGCTCAGCAACAATCGCATGCACAATGGCAGGCGCTGTTATCTTTACTGGCTCAGGATCTGACACAAGGTATGTCTCTTTCTGCTGCGCTGGAAAAATGGCCGCAGGCTTTTCCTCCGCTCTATCGAGCCATGATCCGCACTGGCGAGCTGACCGGTAAGCTGGATTACTGCTGCTTTCAACTGGCCAGCCAGCAACAGAAACAACTACAGCTCACGGCGAAAGTAAAAAAAGCGCTACGCTACCCGCTGATTATTTTAAGTCTGGCGCTGCTGGTGGTGAGTGCGATGTTATGTTTCGTGCTGCCAGAGTTTGCGGCTATCTATCAGACGTTTAATACGCCATTACCCTTACTGACACGCCATGTTATCCGTGCCAGTAATGCGCTCGGTAACCACTGGCCAATACTGATAATATTGATAACGTTAGCGCTTATCCTGAATAAGTTGATTCTGCGTCGCCAGCGCTGGCTATTACGGCGGCAAAAAATACTTTATGCACTGCCGATGATCGGCAAGTTAATGTGTGGTCAGTTACTCAGTCAGATCTTTACTATTCTTACCCTCACTCAAAATGCTGGCATCAGCTTCCTGCAAGGTCTGGAAAGTGTCGAACAAACCCTGAGCTGCCCGTTATGGCGTCAGCGACTTCACCAGGCTTATACTCAGATTACTCATGGTGTCCCTGTCTGGCAGGCCCTTGCTCACTGTGGAGGATTTACGCCACTCTGTTTGCAGTTAATTCGTACCGGTGAGGCTTCAGGATCATTAGATACGATGCTGGCAAATCTTGCTCAGCACCATAGCGAACAGACTCACTACCAGGCCGAAAACCTGGCAACCTTACTGGAGCCAGCGCTGTTATTAATCACCGGTACGATTATCGGCGTCCTGGTCGTCGCCATGTATCTGCCGGTTTTTCATCTGGGAGATGCTATCAGTGGTCCGGGAGGATAAACACCGACCTCATTCCCTCCGCCAACGCCTGACAGATGAGTGAATATCTGCTTGCCTTGTCCGGCATATCAAATCAACAGGGTACTGCTGATCAGTCTGTTCCGCTGCGAATCAACTGTGTCTCTACCGATGTCACGTCTGTTTTCAGGGGTATTCATCATGAGCCGTTTTCTGACCATTCCCCCATGACAACAGAGTAAAAAATATCAGTCATATGCTCACATGCATCTACGCTATCCTCTTGTCATAATGCGATTTTTATTTTTTTTCCGCTACAATATCAGAAATTTATTCTGTAAATGATGAGTTGGGCATATATTATCGTGCGCCACCCCAGAAAAAATGATCAACCCATTTGTTTATATATCCGGCGCAGGATCGAAATCTATGAGATATACCGTCGCATTAACAGGTGGTATCGGCTGTGGTAAAAGCACCGTAGCTAACGCCTTTGCTCATCTTGGCATTCACGTTATTGATGCCGACGTTATCGCCCGTCAGGTTGTCGAGCCAGATACACCTGCATTACTGGCTATCATCACTCATTTTGGTACTCAGATAATGAATAACGATGGTTCTCTGAACCGTCGTGCGTTACGTGAAAAAATTTTTGCTCATCCTGGGGAGAAAAGATGGCTTAACGCATTACTGCATCCACTCATTCAGCAGGAAACGCATAAACAGATGCAGATCGCCGATTCGCCTTATCTTCTCTGGGTCATACCGTTACTGGTTGAAAATGGTCTCACGGCTATGGCTAACCGTGTGCTGGTGGTTGATGTTCCGGAGGAGATACAAATTACGCGCACAATATTGCGCGACAAGATAAGCCGCCAGCATGCTGAACACATTATTGCTGCCCAGGCAACACGTGAACAACGCCTCGCGATTGCTGATGATGTAATTGAAAATACCTACTCTCCGGATATCATTGCAGCGGATGTTGGCCGACTGCATGAAAAGTATCTGATGCTGGCATCGCAAATGGCTTTACAGGAAAAAAAGTAATGCATACCGCTGTTCTGTTTGAACATCCACTCAATGAAAAAACACGTACCTGGCTACGTATCGAATTTTTATTTCAGCAAATGTCGGTTCATCCCGCGATCACTACCTGTGCGGATGCCCTTCATTTTTTCCGCAATGCAGCCGACCTTCTTGACGTACTGGATCGCTGTGAAGTCCGTGGCGAATTGTTAAAGGAAGCGGATCGTCAGCAGCGTAAACTACAGTCGTGGGCTGAAGTTCCTGGGGTTGATAAACAACGTATTGCCACGTTATATCAACAATTGCAGCAATACAGTGATACTCTGATATCTGCACCACGTATGGGTCAGCTTCTGCGCGAAGATCGATTAATTTCACTGGTCCGCCAGCGTCTAAGCATTCCTGGTGGTTGTTGTCATTTTGATTTACCATCATTACATTTATGGCTACATATGCCGCAGGCATACCGTGACGAGCAGGTCAGAAAGTGGCTAGCCAGTCTTGATGTCCTGTTTCAGCCGCTGCAACTTATTCTTGATCTGGTTCGTCATTGTGTTTCTTTTCGCAAACAGACCAGTTTCAACGGGTTTTATCAGGATAATCGCGAAGATGCTGACTTGCTACGTTTGCGCCTGAATATTGCCAGTCAGATCTATCCGCAGATTTCCGGCCATAAAAGCCGTTTTGCTATTCGCTTCCTGCCACTGAATAGCGACTCAGGGATCGTTCCTGAACGTTTCGATTTTGAGCTAGCCTGTTGTTAAGGAGTAGAGATGTCTGAAGAACAGGAAACTATCGTCAATTGCCCAATTTGCGGTAAAACCGTAGTCTGGAGCAAACTTAGCCCATTCCGGCCTTTTTGCTCAAAGCGTTGCCAGCTCATCGATCTTGGTGAGTGGGCGGCTGAGGAAAAACGCATTCCTGCTACCCGGGATTTGACCGATACTGATGACTGGAGCGAAGGCGAGTAATATTTTCCGGGCTGGGCTATCTATCCGAAGAGATACCTGTTCAGAATAGATATTGCGCTAATTTTTTGATAACAGGTTCATTCGCTGGTGGAAATAACGCAGCCTCCAGCGCCTGTTGGGTAACCCAATGGCCAGGTTGTCCCTCTTTTCCCCAGGGTTCCCCGATCCACTCATCTACCAGCCAGAACCACAACGTAATATGGCGATCAGAATAGCGATATTCGCATTTATCAAACAGCCAGCACGATGTGACTGTAATACCCACTTCTTCATCAAGCTCTCGTATCAGGGCTTGTTCCGGTGTTTCCCCACTGGCTATTTTACCACCAGGAAACTCATATTTATTTGCCATATGGACGTCCGCCCCACGTTGGGTAATAAAAATCTCCCCTGCCGAATTGCGAATAATCCCTGCCGATATTTGTAAGTTTTTCATCATGATAGCTCAATAAAAAGGCGCAGATCACTGCGCCTTATCGATTCTCTGTCTCTGGTTTAATGCAGACGACCATGACACTGTTTATATTTTTTACCCGATCCACACGGGCAAGGATCATTACGGCCCACTTTTCGTGCGCCTGTCTCTTTCGCCAGAGCAGCAGTAGCCGCAATATCATCGTCCTGATGGCTAAGCTGGCGCATTTGTGTCAGCCGTTCAGCTTCAGCACGATTTCGTTGTTCCAGTGCAGTAATCTCTTCTGGCATTTGTACCTGAACTTTGCTGATTGTGCTAATCACTTCATGTTTTAGTGTTTCCAGCATAGCGGCAAACATGGAGAAAGATTCCCGCTTGTACTCCTGCTTAGGATCTTTCTGTGCATAGCCGCGCAGATGGATACCCTGACGCAGATAATCCATTGCGGCCAGATGCTCTTTCCACAAAGAATCCAGGGTCTGCAACATGACACCTTTTTCGAAATGGCGCATCATTTCCGCACCGACCACCTCTTCTTTACGCTGACAGGCTTCAATCGCATTTTGCAAAATACGTTCACGCAGCGTTTCTTCATGTAATTCGGGCTCTTTATCCAGCCACGCCTTCAACGGTAAATCGAGATCAAAATCACTTTTCAGGTGCGCCTGTAAGCCATCGATATCCCACATTTCTTCCAGTGATTGTGGGGGAACAAAGGCGTTAATTGTGGTGGTAAAGATATCTTCGCGGATGCTATTTATGGTCTCGCTGATATCAGAGACACCCAACAATTCGTTACGCTGATCATAGATTGCCCGACGTTGATCATTCGCCACATCATCATATTCCAGCAACTGTTTACGAATATCGAAATTGCGGCTTTCTACTTTTCGTTGGGCATTGGCAATCACTTTAGTGATCAAGGGATGCTCAATCACCTCTCCCGGTTGTGTGACGATTCGACGCATCATGCCAGAGACAAAATCACCGGCAAAAATACGCATCAGCGCATCGTCCATCGATAAGTAAAAACGGGAAGAGCCCGCATCGCCCTGACGGCCTGAACGACCACGCAATTGATTATCGATACGACGAGATTCATGACGTTCAGTACCAATAATATGCAAACCACCGGCCGCCAGCACAGCGTCATGACGCTTTTGCCAGTCAGCTTTAATCTGCTCAATTTGCGCCTCCACAGGCGCTTCCAGTGCCGCGACTTCCGCTTGCCAGTTCCCACCCAACACAATATCTGTCCCACGACCAGCCATGTTGGTCGCGATGGTGACCGCAGCCGGATAACCTGCCTGCGCGATAATCGCTGCTTCGTTGGCGTGAAATTTGGCATTCAGTACATTGTGCTTAATACCTGCCTTAGTCAGTTCATGGGAGATAACTTCTGATTTTTCGATAGAAATTGTCCCGACCAGTACCGGCTGTCCTTGTGCTGTTCGGGCTCTGATATCTTCGATAATCGCCTGAATTTTTTCAGGTTCCGTCATATATACTTGATCCGCCAGATCTTTACGGATCATCGGTTTATTAGTCGGTATGACAACCGTATCGAGTTTGTAAATAGAACTGAATTCAAAGGCTTCGGTATCTGCTGTACCGGTCATCCCGGCCAGCTTTTCATATAAACGGAAATAGTTCTGGAAGGTAATGGATGCCAGCGTCTGATTCTCGTTCTGAATCTCCACGCCCTCTTTCGCTTCAACAGCCTGATGCAAACCATCTGACCAGCGACGCCCCTGCATGATACGCCCGGTGTGTTCATCAACGATGATGACCTGGCCATCTTTCACGATATAGTCAACATCCCGGGTAAAGAGTACGTGCGCGCGCAGTGCCGCGGTCACATGATGCATCAGCATAATATTCGAAGGCGAATACAGTGATTCCCCTTCGCTCATAATGCCTTCCTGCACCAGCAGTTGTTCAATCAGTATCAGCCCTCGTTCCGTCAGGTTCACCTGGCGGCTTTTCTCATCAACAGAGAAGTGGCCTTCGCCCTGAAAAGTATCGGAATCTTCTTTTTCCTGACGAATCAGATGTGGGATGATTTTATTGACTTTATTATATAATTCAGAACTGTCTTCCGCCGGGCCAGAAATAATCAACGGCGTCCGCGCTTCATCGATCAGTATCGAATCGACCTCATCCACCAGCGCATAATGCAATTCACGCTGGACGCGCTCTTCCGGACTAAATGCCATATTGTCGCGTAGATAGTCAAAGCCATATTCATTGTTAGTTCCGTAAGTAATATCAGCGTTGTACGCTTCACGCTTAGCCTGCGCTGGCAGGCCTGACATATTTATGCCAACCGACATGCCAAGAAATTCAAACAGTGGACGGTTATTTTCCGCATCACGTTGTGCCAGATAATCATTAACGGTAACGATGTGAACACCCTTTTCCGGTAATGCATTCAGATAGGCTGACAGGGTTGCCGTCAGGGTTTTACCTTCACCCGTCCGCATTTCTGCAATACAACGGTCATTAAGTACCATCCCACCCAGTAGCTGAACGTCAAAATGACGCATCCCAAATACCCGTTTACTGGCCTCACGGACGACGGCAAAGGCCTCCGGGATCAGACTTTCCAGGCTTTCACCTTTTTTCAGTCGCGCACGGAACTCCGCTGTTTTGTTTTTCAGCGCTTCATCAGACAACGCTTCCATCGCCGGTTCCATGGCGTTAATCATATCGACAATTTTGCGCATACGACGCAAAGTGCGATCATTACGGCTACCGAAAACTTTAGTTAATAATTTAATTAGCATAATAAAATCTCAACCGCCCCACTATGCGGAAATACTAAAAGAATGATTTGTGTTTCAGTTAGCTAAAACGCTGTGGCCCTGCGCGTATCGCGATGGCCTGGCGCATCCAGTCCGCAATACAAAACACAAAATGCGGCGGCTGATGAAGGCTAACCAGCAGCGGATTTTTCTGCGTTAGCCGTACACTGAGCATATCGCCTGGGATCAGGTGCTGTACTGTCTGTAACGCCACAGTTCCCAGCACAACCGATAAAGCAGGTGGTGGTGTCACGGCAAATGACAAATGTCGCATGACGGAACGAATAGCATATAGTTGCCAGTCATCGACAGCCAAACCAGAGCGACGAGCGCTTTCCCGCAACGCCAGCCGGGAGAAAATGACCTTAGCCTTTATCTGATCCGACTTGCTGGTGGTTGCCATTTTAGTCAGTGAAAACGTCTCATGTTCCTGAATTAACGCAGGCAGACCAAAACTGGCCGCGACCATTCCCAGCAGGAGATGTGGCCAGAAATACCGTCGGCTAAAGTATCGCCAGTGCGTCAGTAATCCCTTCACTTACCTTACCTTTCGTTACCATAACCAGAGGAAATATTTTGCGCTCAAATATTATCATTAATACCTTGTGGCGACATTAAAATCATAAAAGAAGTTGATGCTAATCTGCCTCACCCCTCCGGGCCCCGTCATGCGGCACGATGAAAAAATTCAGGGGAATAATGTCTGTATTCTGACTTAGCGCGACGATAAGCACAAATATCAGCATCGATAAATCTGAATCGCTATCTTTTTTTGAGGAGTAAAAATGCAGGAATTTTTCTGTGCAGGAAAGAGTCATGCCTGAAATGCCTCATTTCCCCGTCGTCACTCTGATCTGATAGCTCCGCTGTATCAGATGTTTTCCTTTACTAACACTCTGACAGAAAACGCTCTATTTTAGCCTTCTGGCAAAATAAACACAAAACCAGACTGACATCCTGACTGGAGAGAGTGCCAGATTATCAGTCGATTTTACTGAGCAGACAAACTTATGCTATTACCATCGAAGGTGCACGGAATGCAACAGGCAGTTCAGTTTCATCTTCAAATGTGACATATTCCCAGGCTTCCTGTTTTACCAGAACCGCCTGCAAGAGTTTATTATTCAATGCATGACCTGATTTAAACGCGGTAAAGGCACCGATAATATTATGGCCACACATAAACAGATCACCGATGGCGTCCAGCATTTTGTGACGGACAAATTCATCGTCAAAACGCAGACCATCTTCATTTAATACGCGGTAATCATCAACAACAATAGCACAATCGAAGCTACCACCCAGACACAAACCACGAGACTGTAAGTATTCAATATCACGCATAAAGCCAAAAGTTCTTGCGCGACTAATCTGACGCACAAAGGCATCAGCAGAGAAGTTCAGCACATAACGCTGACTACTGGCGTCAATCGCAGGATGATGGAAATCAATCGTGAAATCCAGAGAGAAACCATTATAGGGTCTGAACTCGGTCCATTTGTCTCCCTCTTCAACACGAACCGTTTCTTTGATACGCACAAATTTCTTGGCACAATTGAGTTCGTCAATTCCTGCATCCAGCAAGAGGTAAACAAACGGTGCAGCACTGCCATCCATAATGGGAACTTCTGGTGCGTCAACCTCGATAACGATGTTGTCGATACCCAGTCCTGCTAATGCAGCATTCAGGTGCTCGACCGTCGAAATCCGAACATCGTGTTCGTTGACCAGACAGGTACAGAGCATTGTATCACGCACGGATTTAGCATCAGCCGGAAAATCAACCGGTGGATTTAAGTCTGTGCGACGATAGATGACCCCGGTATTGGCTGGCGCAGGGCGCAACGTCAGTGTGACTTTTTTACCGGTATGTAAACCGACACCTGTCGCCTGAACAATACGTTTAAGAGTCCGTTGTTTGATCATCATATCATCTCGCCAAATTACTCATCCAGCCGGAGTATATTACATATCCGGGCGGAGATTTTAACACAAAAAGCGCAGACATCCAGTTTTCAGCCAATTCTTAATCAGCTTGTTTGCGTAAAAATGCCGGGATATCCAGATAATCCGGCTCTTTCGCCGCTGGCGATATAGTATCATTCACCACTTTTGCCGCTGTTTTCTGATCCTGAGTCATTGGCGACATATTATGCTGGTAGCGCTCCATCATCGGCTGCTGTGCTGATTTATTAGTGACCAGTGTGATCTCCGGGCGCTTATCGACACCAATGCCAGTAGCCACTACGGTGACCCGCAGTTCATCATTCATCTCCGGATCAAGAGAAGTCCCGATAACCACTGTCGCATTATCCGAAGCGAAAGCACGGATCGTATTCCCCACCGTTTCAAACTCATCCAGACGCAAATCGAAACCAGCAGTAATATTCACCAGAACGCCACGCGCACCAGACAGATCAATATCTTCCAGTAACGGTGAAGAGATTGCCATTTCAGCGGCTTCTTCTGCCCGATCTTCACCACCCGCTACACCAGAACCCATCATGGCATAGCCCATTTCAGACATCACAGTACGCACATCCGCGAAGTCGACATTCATTAATCCCGGACGGGTGATCAATTCAGCGATACCCTGGACAGCGCCTTTCAGCACATCATTCGCCGCACCAAAAGCATCCAGTAACGAAATACCACGCCCAAGAACTTTCAATAATTTATCATTGGGAATGGTGATCAGTGAATCGACATGTTTAGAGAGCTCAGAAATGCCTTGTTCGGCAAACGCCATGCGTTTTTTGCCTTCAAAATTAAACGGCTTAGTGACGACAGCCACTGTCAGGATGCCGAGCTCTTTCGCCACTTCTGCGACAACCGGTGCAGCGCCGGTCCCAGTACCGCCCCCCATTCCGGCAGCGATAAATACCATGTCAGCACCTTCAAGCGCAGCACGTAATGCATCACGGTCTTCATCCGCTGCATTGCGGCCTACTTCCGGGTTAGCACCCGCACCCAAACCTTTGGTGATACCACAACCAATCTGAATGGTCTGGCCAACAGCCGTTTTACGCAACGCCTGGGCATCAGTATTGACTGCAAAGAACTCAACGCCTTCAATGTGCTCACGCACCATATGTTCAACAGCATTACCACCACCACCACCGACGCCGATGACTTTAATCACCGCGTCATTGGTCAGTTCCATAGGTTCAAACATAATTTCTCTCCATTTTGTGCCTGTCGCCTGAGAATGCTAATTTTCCGCGTTCTCTTAAAAAATTAAAACTCTTTTCGCAGCCAGCTATTAATTCTCTTAATCCACGAGCCAACTGATATTGTTACATGTTTTTCGATTTCTGCATCACTATTAAGATGCGACTCTTTGCCATAGTGGAGCAATCCGACAGCTGTCGAGTAATAGGGCTCCTGGGCATAATCCGTTAATCCTGTAATATTCAGTGGCGCACCAATACGTACCTGGGTATGAAATACCCGTTGCGCACACGCAGCCAGGCCTTCTATTTGTGCCGCGCCACCAGTTAATACAATGCCCGCTGCCAGGTGATGTTTGACACCCTGTTGGCGAAGTTGTTCCTGCACCTGCAAAATCTCTTCATTCACCAGATTGAGCAGTTCGATATAACGCGGCTCAATCACTTCCGCCAGGGTTTGCCGTTGCAGGCTACGCGGTGGACGTCCCCCCACACTCGGCACTTCAACACTTTCATCTTTACCGACTAAAGAACCCAGCGCGCAACCATGACGTACTTTAATCGCTTCTGCATCGCTCGGTGGTGTACCAAAAGCATAGGCGATATCACTGGTGACGACATTGCCTGCGTAAGGAATAACTTTCGTATGACGCAAAGCGCCGCCGGTATAGACGGCAATATCCATTGTACCACCACCAATATCGACAACGCAGACCCCCAGCTCACGCTCATCTTCCGTTAATACTGCATAGCTGGACGCTAAACCAGAAAAAATGAGCTGGTCGACTTTCAAACCGCAACGTTCTACTGCTTTAACGATATTCTTCGCCATATCATTATGGCAGGTAATCAGATGCACTTTCGCATGCATACGTACGCCAGATAACCCCACGGGGTTTTTTATTCCCTCCTGGTAGTCAATCGCGTACTCTTGCGGAATAACATGTAAAATACGATGTTCATCACGCAACCGCACTGACTTGGCCGTATGGACGACATTCTCGACGTCTTCCTGGGTTACCTCTTCTTCTGAAATCGACACCATACCAATTTCATTCTGGCAACTAATATGTTTTCCCGAAAGCGCCAGATAAACGGATGATATCTGGCAATCTGCCATCAGCTCAGCCTGGTCAATAGCACGCTGGACGCATTTCACCACAGATTCAAGATCATTCACGCCGCCTTTATCCATACCCCGCGATGGACAACTTCCCACGCCGATGATATTGATCATCCCATCGGGCAGAACCTCTCCGACTAATGCAGCAACTTTTGCGGTGCCAATCTCCAGCCCAACTACCAGTTTTCTGTCCGTTGCCTTCATCATTATTGCTCTGCCTGTACCTGATTCGGTTGTTGAGCCACCGCCTCTACAGGACCTGATAGCCAGCCTACTGCCGCACCAGAGTCATAACGTAGATCAACATAGCTTATCTGTTTACCATCTGTTTGTGCCTGCTGCTGAAAAACCGGATAGAGTTCAATAAAACGCTGCAGCCGTTTTATGGTATCACCCCGACCGAGGTTAAGCTTAATATCGTTATTCAGCGTCAACTGCCAGGAGCGACGAGCGGTCATTGCTGCGACTTTTAACGTCAGTTTCTCTTTTGTCAGCACCTGTCCCATGTCACGATACCCTTGTAATACTTCGTTTTCACTTCCCTCTGGCCCATAGAGCTTCGGTAAGTCCGTCTTATTGTTACGCTCGGCCGGTATGGTAAAAGCGTTGCCCTCTTTGTCTACCATATGCTGATCATTCCAGCGCGCAAGAGGCACATATTCAACCAGATGAATCTTTAATTCATCTGGCCACTGTTTTCTGACACTCACCTGCTTAATCCAGGGCAGACGTTCAATCTGACTCTGGATAATATTGACATCCTGTGTCATAAACGTTCCCGGTGGCCCCAGCGCCAGAATCGCCTGACGAATATCATCATTGCGGGTATAGTAACGCTCCCCGGTCACCACCAGCCTGGACAGGGGTAAACGCTGCGCATCCTCCATCCATCTTAAAACCATCAAGCCACTGATCAGCACACTGCATAATACCGCCAGTAAAAAAATTATCCCGGACAGACGAGCGCCATTACTTTGCCCTGGGGGCGTATCTTCTTTGCTCTGGCGATTCCGGGGATTTAGCGCAGCCTGCGACATATCACCCCGCCAGGTTCAAAATTCGCACCACCAGCTGCGAAAAATCCATTCCGGCCTGACGCGCCGCCATTGGCACCAGACTGTGGCTGGTCATGCCAGGGGAAGTATTGGCTTCCAGCAGGTAAAACCGACCATCACTATCCAGCATAACATCTATTCGTCCCCATCCCCGACAACCGAGTGCACTCCAGGCCTTCCACACCAGATCCTGAATTTCCGCCTCACGGGTGGCATCCTCAAAACCGGGACAAAAATATTGCGTTTCGTCAGAGAGATATTTTGCTCCATAATCATAGAAGGTTTCTGTCGTCTGAATACGGATTGACGGTAATATTTCTTCACCGACAATCGCGACGGTAAATTCAGGGCCACTCAGCCATTTTTCAATCAGAACTTCATCATCATGCTGAAACGCCAGCGTGAGCGCATCATACAGTGCCGCACTGACACTGACTTTCGACATGCCAACACTGGAGCCTTCCCGGGAAGGCTTAACCATTAAGGGTAAACCCAATGCCGCAATCTGCTGCTCAATGTCGGCAGAAAGACCGGCACTGAACTGGCTACGTGTTAAGGTCAGCCAGGGTGCGACTGGCAGTCCCGCGCCCTGCCATAATAATTTGCTGCGGTTTTTGTCCATCGTGATCGCTGAAGCCATCACCCCACTGCCGGTATAAGGCAGTTGAATAAAGTCCAGCACGCCCTGCAGTGTGCCATCTTCGCCACCGCGACCATGCAGCGCAATAAATGCTTTGGTAAATCCCATCTGCTTTAGCTGGGTTATATCGACATCACAAGGATCGACCAGATAAGCCTCGATATCAGCCTGGCGTAAACCGGCAAGAACAGCCGCACCAGAATGTAGCGATACGTCACGTTCAGCAGACGTACCGCCATGAATAACTGCGACTTTATCAGCCATGATACGCTATCCCCGCTTGTTGTGGCACAAGTTTGATTTCCGCTAACTGGCGGGCAATCCTGCCAATATTACCCGCGCCCTGTACCAGCACTAAATCGTCACCGGTTAATACCGAAGCCAGCATTTCTGCCACCTGTCCGGCGTCAGAGATAAAAATTGGATCAACCTTACCACGGCTACGGATAGTACGGCATAATGAGCGACTATCCGCACCTGGAATAGGCGCTTCTCCGGCCGGATAGACATCCAGCATCAGTAATGCATCAACCTGAGTCAGCACATTCGCAAAGTCGTCGTAAAGATCACGGGTACGGGTAAAACGGTGAGGCTGAAATATCATCACCAGGTGTTTGTCCGGCCAGCCAGCCCGGGCCGCTTTAATGGTCGCATCGACTTCTGTCGGGTGATGACCATAATCATCAATCAGCATGACACTGCCACTTTTACCATTAACCGGCGCCAGCGGGTATTCACCGAGAAAATCAAAGCGCCGTCCGGTTCCCTGAAAACTTTCCAGCGCGCGCAGGATCGCTGCGTCATCAATACCTTCTTCTGTCGCCACCGCCACCGCGGCGGCCGCATTGAGTGCGTTATGACACCCTGGTGCATTCAGCTTCACGACCAGCGGCTCTTTATCATGGCGAATCAGGCAGAAACGCCCCTGCGCACCCACCTGATGGTAATCTTCTATACGTATATCGGCATCGTCGCTAAAACCATAGGTTGTTATCTGGCGACCAACGCGAGGCAATAATTCACGAATCACCGGATCATCCACACACAATACCGCGCGACCATAAAATGGCAGATTATGCAGAAAACTGATAAAAGTCTGCTCTAATTTCGCGAAATCACCCTGATAGGTATCCATATGGTCTGCTTCTATATTGGTGACAATAGCGACCATTGGCTGCAAATGTAAAAATGAGGCGTCGCTCTCATCGGCTTCAGCGATCAAGTAGCGACTGTGGCCGAGACGCGCATGCACCCCCGCCGCCTTCACTAAACCACCATTAACAAAGGTAGGATCAAGACCGGCTTCTGCATAGATGCAGGCGACCATCGCCGTTGTGGTGGTTTTACCATGCGTTCCGGCAACCGCAATACCGTGGCGAAAACGCATCAGTTCAGCCAGCATTTCTGCACGACGAATCACCGGAATACGTGCTTCGTATGCGGCAACAATTTCCGGGTTATCGGCCGATATGGCGCTGGAGACCACCACCACGCTCGCATCACGCACATTTTCCGGACGATGATTGAAATAGAGAGTCACGCCGAGTTTTGCCAGCTGCTGTGTCACCAGGTTGGGCGCAAGATCCGATCCGCTAATCTGGTAGCCTTCGTTAGCCAGAACCTCCGCAATCCCTCCCATACCGGCACCGCCAATGCCAACAAAATGAATGTGCCGGACGCGACGCATCTCAGGCACAATAGAACGCAGTTTTGCCAGATCTTGTGTATTCATTCTTTACGCTATTCACTCACTTCTTTTTTATCTCAGCTGATGAGGTGTTCACCACAATTATCGCTTCTCTGTCACGGCATTAACACGCTCTGCAACACGTTCGGTGGCATCCGGGATCGCAGTACGACGAGCACATTGTGCCATCTCCAGCAATTTTTTCCGATCCCAGCCAGCCAGTGTCTGCGCCACAGCCTCTGGTGTGAACTGTGGTTGTTCAATGATTTTCGCTGCCCCAGCCTTTTCCAGCGGTAATGCATTCCAGTATTGCTGGCGATCCTGATGCTGAAACGGCACAAATAGCGCAGGCAGACCTGCGGCGGCAATTTCACTTACCGTTAACGCCCCGGAACGGCACACCACCACATCAGCCCAGCTATAGGCGGCAGCCATATCATCGATAAAATCTGTGACCTTATGCTGTGCTTGTCCGGCATCAGCATACGCCTGCTGTACTGCCTGCTGGTTATCTTTACCGCACTGGTGCCAGATAGTCACCGCGTCACCTGACTGAGCAGCGACTTGTGGCATGACCTGATTCAGCACCCGCGCCCCCTGTGAACCTCCCATGACCAGCACACGTATCGGCCCCTGACGACCCATCCAGCGCTGCTCCGGAAAGGGTAACGCCAGTACATCATCACGCACCGGATTACCCACAATTTCCGCCTGAGGAAATGCACCAGGAAAGGCCTGTAATACCGTGGTCGCCACCTTCGCCAGCCATTTGTTGGTCAGACCTGCAACGCCATTTTGTTCATGCAATACGACCGGAATGCCGAGCGACCATGCCGCCAGTCCACCAGGCCCCGACACATACCCCCCCATGCCCAGCACCACATCAGGCCTGAAACGCCGCATAATCCGGCGTGCCTGATACCAGGCGTTAAGGATACGCACGGGGGCAAAGAGCAATGCTTTTAGCCCTTTGCCACGCAAACCCGATATCCGGATAAAATCAATCTCAATCCCGTACTTCGGGACTAAATTCGCCTCCATGCGATCAGCGGTGCCAAGCCAGCGTACCTGCCAGCCCTGTTTCATTAAGTGATGCGCCACCGCAAGGCCGGGGAACACATGCCCTCCCGTACCTCCGGCCATCACCACTAACCGCTTTTTCCGATCACTCATTACACACCCCGGGTAAACGCCTGCGCTTTTTCCAGACGTGTTTCATAATCAATTCGTAACAGCATCATGATGGCTGTTGACATAATCAGCAAACTGGAACCACCATAACTGATAAAGGGCAGCGTCAATCCTTTGGTGGGCAACATGCCTGCCGCCGCACCGACATTGACCAGTGCCTGGAAGCTAAACCAGACCCCGATCGCACAGGCCAGAAAACCTGAGAACCGCTGTTCTCTTTCCAGCGCGCGACGACCAATCATCATCGCGCGAAAAGCGACGCAGAATACCATTAATAACGCCAGCACCACACCGATATATCCCAGTTCTTCACCAATAATGGCAAAGATGAAGTCAGTATGCGCTTCAGGTAAATACGCCAGTTTTTGTACTGAATTACCTAAACCTTGTCCCCATATTTCGCCCCGGCCAAACGCCATCAACGATTGGGTTAACTGATAACCACTGCCGAAAGGATCCTGCCACGGGTTCCAGAAAGAGGTAACTCGACGAATACGATAGGACTCGGTAATGATTAGCAAAATGATCGCAGACGCTCCCATACCAATGATCGCGATAAACTGCCACAGTTTCGCCCCTCCCAGAAACAGCATTGCCAGGGTCGTGACGAACAAGACAACCACGGTTCCCAGATCCGGTTGTGCCAGTAGCAGGATCGCAAGGACAAAAATCACCCCCATTGGTTTTAAAAAGCCACGGATATTGTTGCGTACCTCATCGCCTTTACGCACCAGATAATTGGCGATATAGCAAAACAGCGACAGTTTAGTAAACTCCGCGGGCTGAATACGCAGTGGCCCGAGGGCTATCCAGCGCGACGCACCATTCACTGAGCTTCCCACCACCAGCACAATCAACAACATCACGATGGAGGCAATCAGCATGATACTACTGTAGTGTTGCCAGAATGACATCGGCAGACGTAACGTCACCATCGCCAGCCCCAGTGCCAGCAAAATATAGATTCCATGACGTTTGGCGAATAAGAAGGGATCATTCGCCAAACGCTGACCCACGGGCATCGAGGCAGAGGCGACCATAATAAAACCGATCGCCGCCAGGCCAAGCGTCAGCCATAATAACAGGCGATCATACATGATCTGGTTATCGTTAGCTTTCCGCCAGTCGCTCATTACCCCGCCTTTTAGTGCACGCAATAATCCGCTAAAAACAGGGAGGGACAAACGCATCAACTTAACTCCTTCGCCAGATGGGTAAAAACCTCACCGCGATGTTCAAAATTGTTAAATTGATCGAGACTGGCACATGCGGGTGATAACAGTACCATATCACCCGGCTTCAGTTGCGGCGCAATCTGGCGCATCGCCTGTTCCATCGTCTCGGTTTGTGTCGCCACTTCCGGGCGTAACGCCGCCAGCTGTTCACCATCACGGCCAAAACAATACAGACGAATATTATCACCGGTCAGATAGCGTTTAAGCGGCGTAAAATCCGCCGACTTTCCATCGCCACCCAGTAGCAAATATAACGTACCGCTGACATGCAGACCGTTCAGGGCTGCCTCGGTACTCCCGACATTCGTCGCTTTAGAGTCATCTATCCAGCGGACATCATTATGCCGGAACACCAGCTGAAAACGGTGTGTCAGACCTTCAAATGTGGTCAGTGCCTTAAGGCTACTGGCACGCGGCAGCCCCACCGCGTCTGACAGCGCCAGCGCGGCCAGCGCATTGCTGTAGTTATGCTGGCCGCTGACAGACATCTCTTTGACATTCAGTACTTTCTCACCTTTTACCCGCAGCCAGGTTTCCCCCTGTTGATGGTTGAGATGATAATCACCGATATCCACACCAAAGCTAATGCAACGTTCATCCGCGCCATGCACCGGCATCGTCAACGCATCATCCGCATTCACAACACAGACCCGGGCATTCTCATACACCCGAAGTTTGGCCGCGCGATATTGCTGCATCCCTAATGGATAGCGATTCATATGATCTTCAGTCACATTAAGGATCGTTGCCGCCGCTGCCCGCAGGCTAAAGGTCGTTTCCAGCTGGAAGCTGGACAGCTCCAGGATATACAGTTCGTATGGGTCATTCAGCAACATCAGGGCAGGCAGGCCGATATTACCGCCGACCCCTACATTGACCCCTGCTGCTTTTGCCATTTCACCTGCCAGGGTTGTGACCGTGCTTTTACCATTAGAGCCGGTAATCGCGATAATCGGTGCCTGTGCTTCACGACAGAACAATTCGATATCACCGATAATTTCGATACCCATATTGGCCGCCGCATTCAACAGCGGATGACTTAACGCAATACCCGGGCTGGCGACAATCAGATCAGCCGCCAGCAGCCACTCTTCATTCAGTCCCCCGGTATGGCATTCCACCGTTGCCGGTAATTTTTCTATCCCCGGCGGTGCGCTGCGGGTATCCATCACCCGAGGCGTGATGCCGCGAGCCATGAAAAAGTCGACACAGGATAACCCGGTCATACCGAGCCCAATAATGATGACTTCTTTACCCTGATAATCTGCCATGATTAACGCACCTTGAGCGTCGCCAGGCCGATCAGTACCAGCACCAGCGAAATAATCCAGAATCGAACAATAACCCGTGGCTCAGGCCAGCCTTTCAATTCGTAATGATGGTGGATCGGCGCCATGCGAAAGATACGCTGGCCACGAAGTTTAAAGGAACCGACCTGCAAAATGACCGACAGCGTTTCTACGACAAAGATACCGCCCATAATCACCAGCAGAAATTCCTGGCGCAATAACACGGCAATGATACCCAGCGCACCACCTAACGCCAGTGAACCGACATCGCCCATAAAAACCTGTGCAGGATAGGTATTGAACCACAGAAAACCGAGGCCAGCACCGACAATGGCGGTACAGACGATCACCAGTTCCCCGGCATGACGCAGATAAGGAATATGCAGATAACTGGCAAAGTTCATATTGCCGGTTGCCCATGCGACCAGCGCAAAACCGGCGGCGACAAAGACGGTTGTCATAATGGCCAGGCCATCGAGACCGTCGGTCAGATTGACGGCATTACCGGTACCCACGATCACAAAATAGGCCAGCAAAATATACAGCATCCCCAGTTGTGGCATGACATCTTTAAAGAATGGCACCACCAGCACCGTTGCTGCGGTGTCTTTGCCGGTGATATACAATACAAAGGCGACAACCAGCGCAATCACTGACATCCAGAAATATTTCCAGCGCGCAATCAATCCATGGGTGTCTTTACGCACCACTTTACGGTAATCATCGACAAACCCGATAACACCATAACCTGTCAGCACAGCCAGTACACACCAGACATACGGATTAGAAAGATCCGTCCAGAGCAGCACGGAAACCACAATCGCCATCAGGATCATGATACCGCCCATCGTCGGCGTTCCGCGTTTACTAAAATGCGATTCCGGCCCATCATTGCGTACTACCTGACCAAACGCGAGTTTTTGCAAACGGGCGATCATGTGTGGCCCCATCCACAACGAGAAGAATAGCGCAGTCAAAAGGCTGATAATGGCGCGGAATGTCAGATAGGAAAAGACGTTAAAGCCGGAATAATATTTGACCAGATGTTCGGCCAGCCATACTAACATGTCCCATTCTCCTGTAATGCGTGTACTACCTCTTCCATAGCAGCACTACGTGAACCTTTTATTAATATTGTTATGATGCTGTGTTGTGCGCAGAGTTCGCGCAGACGTGTCACTAACGCGGTCTTATTGCTGAAGTGTTCACCTGTCGCGCTGGCACGGCTGATTTTTTCACTCATGACCCCCACACTCAGTACACAGTCAATTCCTGCCGTTGTTGCGGCCTCTCCCACCTGGCGGTGACAGGCTTCGCTCGCCTCTCCCAGTTCGGCCATATCACCCACCACCAGTACGCGATAGCCCGGCATTTCCGACAATACCTGTACTGCCGCGAGCATTGAGCCCACATTGGCGTTATAGGTATCATCAAGCAGTAGCTGATTTTTCGCGAGAACAAGCGGGAATAAGCGACCTGGCACCGCTTTCAGTTGCGCCAGTCCGTTTCTGATCGCAGATAAATCAGCCCCTGCCGCCATCGCCAGTGCGGCGGCGGCCAGCGCATTCGCGATATTATGGCGTCCCGGTAAAGGGAGCTGAACAGCGATGCTGCCCGCTGGCGTCTGCAAGGTAAATGCTGTACCTTGCCCGCTGACCTGAATATCCGTCGCCGTAAAATCACTTTGCGTGCTATTCAGTGAAAAGTGCCACACTTTGCGATCAGCAAGGGTTTTCAGCCAGTTTAATTCGTCATTGTTATCGGCGTTAATAATGGCGATACCATCTTGTGCCAGGCCGGTAAAGATTTCACCTTTTGCCTTTGCCACGCCCGCTAGCGAACCGAAACCTTCAAGATGCGCAGCAGACAGGTTGTTAATCAGCGCGGCATCGGGAGCAGTCAGACTGACCGTCCATGCGATTTCTCCCCGGTGATTGGCCCCTAACTCGATAACCGCATAACGATCTTCGCGGGTCAGGCGTAGCAGGGTCATGGGTACCCCGATATCGTTATTCAGATTGCCAGCGGTATATAACGTTTTGCCACACTGGCTCAGGATCGAGGCCGTCATCTCTTTGACCGATGTTTTGCCGCAGGAACCGGTCAGCGCCACCACACGTGCCGGAACCTGTCGACGCACCCAGCCAGCCAGTTCACCCAAAGCCTGTCGGGTGTCTTTTACCACCACCTGCGGCAAATCACACGCCAGCAGATGGTCTACCAGTAATGCTCCGGCCCCTTTTTGTTTTGCCTGTTCAGCAAAGTCATGGGCATCAAAACGCTCGCCTTTCAGTGCCACAAACAGGCAACCGGGAGTGATTTTTCGGCTGTCTGTCATCACTTGATCAATGCAGCGATCGTCGCCATAGCGTTTACCGTGAGTGATATCCGCAAGCTGGCGTAACGTCAGTTCTATCATGCCACCACCCCTAACAGATCGGCTACAGTCAGCCGATCCGAGTAGTCAAGACGGCGATGGCCGACTATCTGATAATCCTCATGACCTTTTCCGGCGATCAGTAAGACATCATTCTCTCGCGCCTGCTTTACGGCATATGTTACCGCCTCCGCGCGCCCCGGTTTTACCACCGCCCGTCCGGCATCAACCATCCCTGTGAGGATATCGTTGATAATGGCATCCGGATCTTCTGTGCGTGGATTATCACTGGTGATCACTACCCGATCAGCAAACTCTTCGGCAATCGCTCCCATCAATGGACGCTTGCCTTTATCACGATCACCACCACAGCCAAACACGCACCACAAATTGCCATCACAGTGCAGCCGCGCCGCCTGTAATGCTTTTTCCAGCGCATCCGGGGTATGGGCATAATCGACCACCACGGTCGGTTTACCTGGCGCACTAAATACTTCCATCCGGCCACAAACAGGGCGCAGACCGGAAACAGTTGACAGCAATGCTGCCAGCGGATAACCCAGTGCCAGCAGGGTTGCCAGTGCCAGCAGCAGGTTGCTGACATTGAAAGCCCCCATCAGAGGGCTCTCGAGAATACCCTGTCCCCAACAGGAATCGAAACAGATAGTCGCGCCCCTATCGTGGTAGTCGACGCGGGTCGCCGATAACCAGCGACCCGCGCCGTTGAGATCCGCCGTGCTATTGATCGATACCGCAACGGCATCCGGCAATTTTGTCAGCCAGCGGCGGCCGGTTTCATCATCCGCGTTGATGATCGCTTGACCATAATGATGCGCGGCGAAAAGCTGCCACTTCGCTGCCGCATAATGTTCCATATCACCATGATAATCGAGATGATCACGGCTCAGATTAGTGAATACGGAGGCCGCAAATGGCAGCGCTGCAACCCGATGCTGAACCAGACCGTGAGAAGAGACCTCCATCGCGGCAAAGATCGCCCCTTGCCCGGCCAGACGAAACAGTTCGTGTTGTACTGCTACCGCAGAACCGGTGGTATTTTCTGTCGTGATGATATGATTCAGCAAACCATTCCCCAGAGTACCCATCACCGCACTGGTTTCCCCCAGTTGTTGCGTCCATTGTGCCAGCAGTTGTGTCGTCGTTGTTTTACCGTTGGTTCCGGTCACGCCGACCAGACGTAAACGTTGTGCTGGCTGATGATAAAAACGACCGGCCAGGGCAGATAAACGCTGATCAAGCTGGCTCAGATAAATCACCGGGACGCCATCCCGTTCCGTGATGTCTTTGTCATTGGCCTCGCCGCTGGCTTCTGCAATCACGGCGGCGACCCCGCGCGCTATCGCCTGGGGAATATAACAACGGCCATCGGTCTGATGGCCTGAGATGGCGATAAAGAGATCACCGGTCGCCGCTGTCCGGCTATCCAGTGTCATCTCACGCAATATTCGCTCCGGTGCATCGGGCACCCACGGAGCGAGAAGGTCGCGTAAATTACGATCTGCCACCTGTTCCCTCACCTTGATTCATCACAATTGACTCTCTCTGTTAATTACCGGTGGCTAATGCATCAGGTTCGATATTCATCGTGCGCAGTACGCCCCCCATGATGGCACCAAACACCGGTGCCGAAACCGCACCGCCATAGTATTTACCCGCTTGTGGATCGTTAATGACCACCACCAGCGCAAAACGAGGGTGACTGGCGGGCGCGACACCGGCGGTATAGGCAATATATTTGTTAATGTAATGGCCATCGGTGCCTACTTTTTTTGCCGTACCGGTCTTAATCGCAATACGATAGCCTTTAATGGCTGCTTTCACACCGCCGCCGCCCGGCAGCGCTACACTTTCCATCATATGCACAACCGTTCGCACCAGCGGCTCAGGAAACACACGCTCTCCCGGAACTGGCGGGTCAACTTTGGTAATCGATAATGGGCGATAGATACCATAACTGCCGATGGTTGCGTAGACGCGAGCTAACTGTAACGGCGTTACCATCAACCCGTAGCCAAAAGAAAAGGTGGCTCTTTCGATATCAGACCACCGTTTTTTTTGCGGAAATAAACCACTGCGTTCGCCAACTAACCCCAGATTTGTTGTTTTTCCTAGTCCGAAACGTGAGTAAGTATCTACTAACGCTGAGGACGGCATCGCTAACGCCAGTCTGGAAACACCGACGTTACTTGATTTCTGGAGCACCCCGGTTAGTGTCAGCTCACCATAGCGTGCCACATCTTTGATTTCATGGCCATTAATACTATACGGCAATGTATTCAGTACGGTTTTTTCATTGACAATACCCCGCTGCAACGCCGTCATCACTACCATCGGTTTGACGGTTGATCCTGGCTCAAACACGTCAGTGATCGTTCGGTTACGCATGATATCTTTCGCCGTTCCGGAGAAATTATTGGGGTTATATGAGGGACTATTCGCCATCGCCAGAACTTCACCAGTACTGACATCCACCAGTACCGCACTGCCCGATTCCGCTTTGTTAAATGCCACTGCATTGTTAAGTTCGCGATAAACCAGCGCCTGTAAGCGCTCATCAATGCTTAACGCCAGATTATGTGCTGCCTGGCTGTCAGTGGAGGAAACATCCTCAATCACACGGCCATAACGATCTTTACGCACCACACGTTCACCGGGCTGACCGGTAAGCCATTGATCAAAGCTTTTTTCGACGCCCTCAATCCCCTTACTATCCACATCCGTCAAACCAATAAGGTGAGCGGTCACTTCGCCTGAGGGATAATAGCGACGGGACTCTTCCCGCAGATAAATCCCCGGTAATTTGAGCTTCTGAATATAATCCGCCATATCAGGGTTTACCTGGCGTGCCAGATAGATAAAACGCATTTTGGGGTTAGCATTGATACGTGATGCCAGTTGATCGAGAGGCATATTTAACGCATCCGCCAGGGCTTTCCAGCGATTATCAATCGTGACGCCGCCCGCGTCATAGAGCTCTTTAGGGTCGGCCCAAATGGCTTTTACCGGCACACTCACCGCCAGAGGACGCCCGGATCGGTCAGTGATCATGCCACGAGCCGTCACCACCTCCTGTACCCGCAGAGAACGCATATCTCCCTGGCGTACCAGCATATCCTGACTGATTATCTGGAGCCAGGCGACACGCCCCAGCAGGAACAGCAAAGCCAGCAGAATACAACCGCACAACAAAGCAAAACGCCACGCGATAAAGCTGGTTTGCTCTTCCTTGTGCTTTGCTTTTGGCATTTTGGGCGCGGTTTTCATGCGTCACAATCATCCTTATTTTTGTACCACAATATTTTCTTGCGCCGGATCAACATGCTGCATCTGCAACTTCACAGTCGCAATCCGTTCCACGCGACTGTGATCAGCGAAGGCGTTCTCTTCAAGGATCAGGTTACGCCATTCAATATCCAGCGCATCACGCTCCAGAACCAGCTGCTCACGTTGCGCAGTGAGCAGGCGGGTATAGTGCGCCGTAGTCACAACACTGACTGCTGTAATGATGATACCAATGAACAGACAGACTGGCAGTTTACCAAATCGCAGTAAATCATCGCCAATAACACCCGGCAGCGCATGCCGGGTGTGACTACTTAACGATCCTTTGACTTTACTGAGTGCTTCAGTCACATTGTCGATCATGCGTTCATCCTTTCTGCAATTCGCAGCACCGAACTACGCGCGCGGGGATTTTCTGCGACCTCTTTTTCATCTGGCATCCACTTACCGACTACCCGTAACTCACGTCCCCCCAGTTTGCTCAGTTGTGCTTCTGTCATTGGCACCCCGGCGGGAACCTGTGGGCCACGGCTGTGTTCACGCATAAAACGCTTCACAATACGGTCTTCCAGCGAATGAAAGCTGATGATTGATAGTCGACCGCCTGCTGCCAGCGCGCTCAGTGAACCTTCCAGCGCCTGCGCTATCTCGTCCAGCTCACTATTGATCCAGATCCGTACCGCCTGGAAAGTCCGTGTCGCTGGATGCTTGAATTTATCTTTCACTGGCATGGCGGCGCTTACCACCTCAGCCAGCTCCTGGGTACGGGTCATCGGGGTATGGCGATTACGTTCAACAATGGCGCGCGCAATTCGCTTCGCAAAACGCTCTTCGCCAAACGTTTTAAGCACCCAGGCGATATCCGCTTCCTCCGCGCTCTGTAACCACTCGGCGGCAGATTGTCCGCGTGTTGGATCCATGCGCATATCCAGAGGGCCATCGCGCATGAATGAAAAACCTCTTTCGGCATCATCCAGTTGCGGTGAAGAGACCCCCAGATCGAGGAGGATTCCATCAATTTTATGCATCAGCTGACGTTGGTTCACATACTCTGCCAGTGCCGAAAAAGGGCCGTGGATAATAGAAAAACGCGGGTCGTTAATCGCTTTCGCCGCTGCGATAGCTTGCGGATCACGATCAATCGCCAGCAAGCGCCCCTTCTCACCCAGTCGGGAAAGAATAAGACGTGAATGTCCGCCGCGACCGAAAGTGCCATCGATATAGACACCTTCGGAATGAATATTCAAACCATTAACGGCTTCATCAAGCAATACTGTGGTATGTGTAAAATCTTCCATCGTTTTATAGTTATAGAGATAAATCCTGCAAACGCTCTGGTAATGCGTCTGTCGCGAATTTTTCAGCGTCAATATCTTCCCTGACCTGTCGATACCAGGTCATTTCATCCCACAGTTCAAATTTATTAAACTGCCCAACCAGCATCACTTGTTTTATTAATCCGGCGTGTTGCCGTAATACCGGTGCAATCAAAAGGCGACCAGAATTATCCATCTGACATTCACTGGCATGCCCTAAAAGTAAGCGCTGTACACGCCGCTCAACCGGATTCATGCTCGATAAACGTGACAATTTTTGCTCAATGACTTCCCACTCAGGCAAGGGATAAAGCAACAGACACGGATGGTGGATATCTATCGTGCAAACCAATTGCCCGCTAGCCTCTTTAAGCAACGCGTCACGATAGCGTACCGGCACTGATAGGCGGCCTTTACTATCAAGATTGACTAACGTTGCCCCACGGAACATGCCAGCTTGTTCTCCTTTTGCCACTTTACACCACAAATTCCCACCACAGGAAGTTTACGGAGCAGGAGAAAAGCTTGTCAAGCTGACATGAATAGCAATGACACTAAAAGACGATTATTTACATCCAGTATCAGATCTGACGAAATATCCCGCTGATAAGAATGGTGTTTATCACTATCAATGCAGGTAAAAAAAAGACCTGAAAATATATAAAAATCAGCAATGGCATGGATTGAAAAAATAGCTGTGCAACAGAATATAATTTATTTATTTTCAATAAATACGATATTTTAACTTGTAAAAGCGTTTATTATTAGTATTTATTGTAACCAAAAATACACAGCTTAGCGTCTGGCCCACTTGGTTATTGACGCAGCCAGTCTGGAACGCATGACAAGATAGACGCTCAATATTACAAAAAAGCGATGTGATGGGCAGTCGATGAATCGTGATGATAACGTTAATTTTCATAGCGCGACGGCAGCCAGTCACCGTCGCGCCTGGCCGGTTATCAGATGACCCGTCAGCCTCGGTTCAGGCTCCCACGGCGATACAGATTACGCCGCAGGCGGCTCAGACCCGGCTTCGGCTTTCGTGGCTCATCAAGGCTGGCAAGGACAATCTCCAGGATCCTTTCAGCAACGTCGCGATGATGCTGGGCGACGGCCAGCACCGGGCATTGCACAAAATCCAGTAATTCGTTATCACCAAAGGTGGCGATCGCCAGATCAGAGGGCAATCGCCCTTCCCGGCGTAGTAGCACATCCATCACCCCTTGTAATAAGGAGAATGATGTGGTGAACAGCAATTGTGGCATCGGATGTGTATTCAGCCAGCTATCAAACAGATGAGCGGCGGTTTCACGCTCGAAACTATTGGCATATAAATAATCGACTTCACGCGGATCATCACGCCATGCGGCACGAAATCCCTGTTCGCGCAAAAAACTGACCGACAACTCCGGCAATGCGCCCAAATAAAGAACAGGGTCACCGGCAAACTGACGCCATTCCGTAGCCAGTAATTCCGCATCATCCTGATCAGCACCGACAACGCTGGAAAAATGTTCGGGATCCAGTGCGCGATCAAAACCCACTATCGGAAATGTATCGTTCGCCCAGCGCTGATAAAATGGGTGTACTGGCGGTAATGAGGTCGAAACAATAATGGCATCCACCTGGCGCTGGAGCAGATGCTCAATACATTTCATTTCGTTATCAGGTCGATCTTCGGAGCAGGCGATCAGCAGTTGATAACCACGCTGACGCGCCTGACGTTCGAGATAATTAGCAATCCGGGTATAGCTCAAATTTTCCAGATTCGGCAGCACCAGACCAATAGAGCGTGTGCGACCGGCACGTAATCCGGCAGCAACGGCGTTCGGGTGATAATTGTACTGACGAACAACCGACATCACTTTATCGACAGTTTTATCGCTGACACGATATTGCTTCGCTTTACCGTTAATCACATAGCTGGCAGTGGTTCGCGAGACCCCCGCCAGCCGGGCGATTTCATCCAGTTTCACAATGGCCCCTTCAATAACAAGCGCAAAATATAACCTTTTTTAACCCAGGCTTCATTCTGATCAAATCTAAACGCAGAATCGCTGCTACAGCAACTTCTTTTACTGATAACACGCAGGCATTCCACATAAAAATAACCCGCGTGGTCATCTGGCATCAGAACAGGGAGATATCACTTTATCACCGTACCACATGCACTACGTGGGGAGTGACAGACCCTGAATGATACAGTAAACAGGCGGTTCCGTATCTCCCCAAAATCAGATTTATCGAAATGACGTCTCCGCCGTGACTGGCATCACCTGGCGAGGGGCAGACAGCACGGGGATATCGCATCGTACACGAAACAGGTAACGCGCTCAGATTGCGCCATTACCCAGGATAAAATGATCAATCAGATAATCCCGCTGAGTCAGGTTTTGCAAACAGCATAAAATCAATATATTCATTATTCTGTTAAATAACCTGACTAATAAAAAATAAAAGTAATAATCGGTATAACTCATCGCTATAAACAGAATAAAACCCGGTTTATTCTGGCATAATTTATATAATATGGCAAAAAAACAACAAGCTATAAAAGAATCTTTTAACGCTGACAAATTTTTGTCAGTAAGTTCTCCATCCACTGATGCCCTTTATCACGCCCGGCAGACTCATGCCAGGAAAGATAGCATATCCGATTATTTCCCTTGACCGGTAACGGATGTAATTGCAATGGGAGCCGGGTAGCAAATTCACTGGCCAGCCAGCGCGGTGCTATTGCCACCATATTGGTTTGTGAAACCACATTTAATACGCTATCGAGGGCATTCCCCTGATAAGCGATACGCACCTGCCTGCCTGCCGAGCTATACCACGGCAGACTAAATGAAGCATAATTATCGAGCGCGACAACCGCATGCTCTTCCTGATAAATCCCGGCTTCATTCAGCGGATGGATAATACGTGGATGCTTACACCGAGCCACTAACACCATGTCATCCTTGAATAAAGGAATACAGGAAAATTCAGGTCGACGAAACTCTTCATAGCCAATAATAAAGTCAAATTCCTGAGAACGTAATTGGTATTCGGCATCTTTATTGGGTGAAACTTTAAAAACTAACTGGATATTGGGGGCGATTTCGCTCACTTTATTAAAAATAATCGATGTCAGATGGATATCCAGAGGACTACTGATACAGAGGTTGAAAAGGCGTTCGCTGTTGAGTGGTTCGAATCCTGAAGAGGGGAGCTCATTCTGCACTAACTGCAGGGCTTGATGTACCGCGTTAAAGAGATGAAAAGCGCGTGCGGTTGGCTGGATCCCTCGACCATAGCGAACAAATAACTCATCATTAAACATAATTTTGAGGCGCGCAACGGCATTGCTCACCGCAGGCTGGGACATTCCCAGCAAAAGAGCGGCGCGTGTAATATTCTGCTCTTTCATCACCGCATCAAAAACGGTCAGTAAGTTAAGATCAACGGTTCTGAGTTGAGGCTTTATGACTTCTGCCCCATTGTGAGGCACAGGGGTATTGTGAGGTTCAGGTACTGAATTTCCACTTGTCATACTAGCGTCACCATCATACTAAAGTCCATTTTCAAAATGTGTGGTAATAGAAATATCATTTACCATATTTATTACTTTTACAAAAGAGTTAAGATTCAATTTCATCTACTTTAATTAAAATATGATAAATTTGTTGGTAATTGATATTCAAAGTTAACATTTTATTATCATTAATATCTATAATCACAATAACAAACAAATCTGAATTGGTCATTATTTAACCATTAGCGGTAATTTTTGATGACCACAATAACGTTATAAGTAAAATCTTAATAAAAATAGATCATGCCATTATCGCGATCTGTGGATGAGAAGCGGAGACCGAACGCTACGTTACTCATGCTGTAAATAATGAACAATGCATTGATTTTAAATCATATTTTTCCTTTCGGTGATGTATAAATAACAATGGATGATCGATGAATCTATCTGATGCGAAATGCATGGCCACCTTACTGAAAATCAGAGACAGCTCCTCAATGCAAAGGGGGTCGCCTGGGTGCACTGAAAATATTTTTCTCAACCAGAGATTGACATTAAAAGATATATCCGGTAACTCTAAGTACATATCGATTCTATCTGGAGAATGACTCCATGATTTTTAACGCTCATTTCAACACGCTCCTGCTACTAAGCGCATCCTCTGTGCGCGGCAGGCTGTTGGGCGACGTTCATCACTAAGTCATCTCCCGGCAAAAACCAAAACCCGCGCAGCAGCGCGGGTTTTTTTATGTTCGCAAATATCGTATCCCGAATATCGGTTAAGGATTTAAATTATGAGTCAGCAACTCATTATTTTTGACACCACGTTACGTGACGGAGAACAGGCATTACAGGCCAGCCTGAGTGTTAAAGAAAAACTGCAAATCGCGCTGGCACTTGAGCGAATGGGAGTCGATGTGATGGAGGTTGGCTTTCCAGTCTCTTCACCTGGCGACTTCAAATCAGTACAGACTATCGCACGCGCAATCAAAAACAGTCGCGTCTGTGCGCTGGCGCGTTGTGTCGAAAAAGATATTGATGTCACCGCAGAAGCATTAAAAGTCGCGGAAGCATTTCGGATCCATACATTCATTGCTACCTCGCCGATGCATATCGCGACCAAACTGCACAGCACCCTTGATGAGGTCATCGAACGCGCTGTCGCAATCATCAAACGTGCACGTCGCTATACTGATGATGTCGAATTCTCCTGCGAAGATGCCGGACGCACCCCCATCGCCGACCTGGCACGGGTTGTGGAGGCCGCCATTAACGCAGGGGCAACCACCATTAATATCCCGGATACTGTCGGCTATACAATGCCGTTTGAGTTCGCCGCGATCATTCGCGATTTGTACCATCGGGTTCCCAATATCGACAAAGCGATTATCTCCGTCCATACCCATGACGACCTGGGGTTAGCGGTGGGCAATGCCATCGCTGCCATTCACGCCGGGGCACGGCAGGTCGAAGGAGCGATGAACGGTATCGGTGAACGTGCAGGTAACTGTTCGCTGGAAGAGATGATTATGGCCGTGAAGGTGCGTAAAGACATCCTGCCTGTCCAGACCCGCATTGTGCATAATGAAATCTGGCGTACCAGCCAGACGGTGAGCCAGATTTGCAATATGCCGATCCCGGCCAATAAAGCCATCGTCGGCAGCGGTGCTTTCGCACATTCGTCAGGGATCCACCAGGACGGTGTGCTGAAAAATCGCGAAAATTACGAAATCATGACCCCGGAATCCATCGGTCTTAATGCGATGCAATTAAACCTGACCTCCCGCTCTGGCCGCGCGGCCGTTAAGCATCATATGGCGGAGATGGGCTATCAGGAAAGTGATTACGATCCAGACGCACTGTATGAGGCATTCCTGAAACTGGCCGACAAAAAAGGTCAGGTGTTTGATTACGACCTCGAAGCCCTGGCGTTTATCAATAAACAACAAGAAGAACCAGAGCACTTCCGCCTTGATTATTTCAGTGTCCAGTCCGGTTCTGACGCCGTCGCTACTGCCTCTGTCAGATTGATCTGTGGTGATGTGATCACATCGGAAGCGGCTAACGGTAATGGCCCGGTCGATGCTGTCTACAAAGCGATTAACCGCATTACCCATTATGATGTCGAACTGATCAAATATGATCTCAGCGCCAAAGGTCAGGGAAAAGATGCGCTGGGACAAGTGGATATTGTGGTCAATTACCACCAGCGCCATTTTCATGGCGTCGGGCTGGCAACCGATATTGTTGAGGCCTCTGCACAAGCGATGGTTCATGTACTGAATAACATCTGGCGTGCCAGTGAAGTCGAAAAAGAGCTGCAACGTAAAGCGCAACATAAAGAAAATAAAAAGGAAATCGTGTAATGTCGAAAAATTATCATATTGCGGTATTACCGGGTGATGGTATCGGCCCGGAAGTGATGAATCAGGCGCTGAAAGTGCTGGACGCGATTGCTCAGCGCTTCGCTATCAGCATCACGCCCCACTCGTATGATGTCGGGGGGGTGGCGATTGATCATCATGGTACTCCTCTGCCACAGTCCACGATTCAAGGTTGTGAACAGGCTGATGCGATCCTGTTTGGCTCTGTCGGTGGCCCGCAATGGGAGCACCTGCCGCCCGCTGAACAACCGGAACGCGGCGCGTTGCTGCCACTGCGCAAACATTTCAAACTGTTCAGTAACCTGCGTCCGGCGAAACTGTACCCAGCACTGACCGCTTTTTGTCCGCTGCGTGCCGATATTGCCGCCAATGGCTTTGATATTCTGTGCGTTCGCGAACTGACAGGCGGGATCTACTTCGGTCAGCCAAAGGGGCGCGAAGGCAGCGGGCAACATGAGAAAGCCTTCGATACCGAAGTCTATTCCCGGTTTGAAATCGAACGCATTGCCCGTATCGCCTTTGAGTCTGCCCGCAAACGGCGTCACAAAGTCACCTCTATCGATAAAGCTAATGTGCTGCAATCTTCGGTATTGTGGCGTGAGGTAGTCAGTGATATCGCGACAGCTTACCCGGATGTGGCGCTGAATAATATGTATATCGATAACGCAACGATGCAGTTAATCAAAGATCCGGCACAGTTTGATGTACTGCTGTGCTCCAATATATTTGGTGACATCCTGTCTGATGAGTGCGCCATGATAACTGGCTCGATGGGGATGCTGCCTTCAGCCAGCCTCAATGAACACGGTTTCGGCCTGTACGAACCGGCTGGCGGTTCGGCACCGGATATTGCGGGTAAAAATATTGCTAACCCGATTGCGCAAATTCTCTCGCTGGCACTGTTATTGCGTTACAGCCTGCATGCTGAAGCAGCCGCGACGGCGATCGAAAACGCGATCAACCAGGTGCTGACAGAAGGCATCCGCACCCATGATTTAGCCCACGGTTCGGCTGCCGTCAGCACCGATGAAATGGGCGACATTATTGCCCGTTATATTGCGCAAGGAGTGTAATCATGGCAAAAACCTTATATCAAAAATTATTCGATGCCCATGTTATCTATGAGGCAGAAAATGAAACACCCTTGTTATATATCGACCGCCATCTGTTGCATGAAGTGACGTCTCCACAAGCTTTCGATGGCTTACGGGCTTACCACCGTCGGCTTCGCCAGCCAGGTAAAACGTTCGCCACCATGGATCATAACGTCTCCACCCAGACTAAAGATATCAATGCGGCAGGCGATATGGGACGCATTCAGATGCAGGCGCTGATGAAAAACTGCCAGCAATTTGGTGTTGAACTCTATGATATCAATCACCCTTATCAGGGTATCGTTCACGTTATGGGGCCAGAGCAAGGGATCACCTTGCCGGGAATGACCATTGTCTGCGGTGACTCCCATACCGCGACGCACGGTGCCTTTGGCGCGCTGGCTTTCGGTATTGGCACCTCAGAAGTTGAGCATGTGATGGCGACCCAAACCCTGAAGCAGGCTCGGGCGAAGACCATGAAAATTGAAGTGACAGGGAAAGCCGCGCCGGGGATCACGGCAAAAGATATCGTCCTGGCGATCATTGGCAAAACCGGCAGCGCCGGGGGAACTGGGCATGTCGTTGAATTTTGTGGTGAAGCGATACGCGCGCTCAGCATGGAAGGACGGATGACCTTATGCAATATGGCGATTGAAATGGGTGCCAAAGCCGGGCTGGTCGCCCCCGATGAAACAACCTTTAACTACGTCAAAGGACGTTTACATGCGCCAAAGGGACAGGATTTCATCGATGCGGTTAACTGGTGGAAAACCCTGTACTCTGATGCTGACGCTACCTTTGACACGGTCATCACCCTGCAAGCGGAAGAGATTGCGCCACAGGTGACGTGGGGAACCAATCCCGGCCAGGTTATTTCCGTTGATGCAACCATCCCGGACCCAGCCTCCTTTGCCGATCCGATCGAACGGGCCAGTGTGGAAAAAGCGTTAGCCTATATGGGGCTGCAGCCAGGCATTCCCTTGACAAAAGTCAGCATTGATAAAGTCTTTATTGGTTCCTGTACCAATTCACGGATTGAGGATTTACGTGCTGCCGCGGCGATCGCCAAAGGGCGTAAAGTCGCCCCTGGAGTGCAGGCATTAGTCGTTCCGGGATCAGAGCCGGTAAAAGCGCAGGCAGAGGCGGAAGGGCTGGATAAGATCTTCCTCGACGCTGGCTTTGAATGGCGCCTGCCGGGGTGCTCCATGTGTCTGGCGATGAATGATGATCGCCTGGCACCCGGTGAGCGCTGCGCCGCCACCAGCAATCGTAACTTTGAAGGCCGTCAGGGACGCGGTGGACGTACCCACTTAGTCAGCCCGGCGATGGCCGCCGCCGCCGCAGTGACGGGCCATTTTACTGATATTCGCGATATTAAATAAGGAACCCTGACATGGCAGAGAAATTTACCCAACACACCGGTCTGGTTGTTCCGCTGGATGCGGCAAACGTTGACACCGATGCGATTATCCCCAAACAATTTTTGCAGAAGATAACACGCAGTGGTTTTGGCGCCCATCTGTTTAATGACTGGCGTTTTCTGGACGATAAAGGGCAGCAGCCCAACCCGGACTTTGTGCTTAACTTCCCGGAATACCAGGGCGCCTCCATTCTGCTGGCACGGGAAAACTTCGGTTGTGGGTCGTCCCGTGAACATGCGCCGTGGGCATTAACGGACTACGGCTTCAAAGTCATCATCGCCCCCAGTTTCGCTGATATTTTTTACGGCAATAGCTTTAACAATCAATTGCTACCGGTAAAACTGAGCGAAGAACAGGTTGATGCGCTTTTTCAGCTGGTTCAGGCCAGCCCCGGTATCCGCTTCGAAGTCGATCTGGAAGCGGAAGAGGTGAAAGCGGGAGATAAAATCTACCCCTTTAAAATCGACGCCTTCCGCCGCTATTGCATGCTCAACGGCCTTGATAGTATCGGTCTGACTCTCCAGCACGAAGCTGCCATTGCTGCCTATGAGGATAATCTGCCGGCTTTTATGCGCTAATCCGGCTCACTGACTGCCTGCTGGCCTCGCCGGTGGGCAGCGCCCATCACCGACGCCATGCCAGTAAAGAAACATCAGCCCCGTTTCATGGCAGAAAATCCGGGGGAATATCACCGGCACCATAACTGCTTTGCCTTCACCGGCAAAATCATTACACTATCGCCGGACTCAACGGGGTGCCGATAAAAATATGTCTATGCTGAACAGACATATCTGGCTGAGAAGATACCCGTCGAACCTGATCCGGATAACGCCGGCGAAGGGATTTGAGGCTGACTCAAAATCCTTTGCCACTCTATTTTGTGAGGTGCAAAGTGTTGAAAAAATTACTGCCACTCCTGGCGCTGGTCGCCATTCCCGCGTTCGCCAGACCAACGCTCACCGTCTATACCTATGACTCTTTCGCCGCCGAATGGGGCCCCGGGCCTGTTGTCAAAAAAGCGTTTGAAAATGAGTGTGATTGTGAACTGAAATTCATCGCGCTGGAAGATGGCGTATCATTGCTTAATCGTCTGCGGATGGAAGGAAAAAACAGCAAAGCCGATGTGGTGCTGGGACTGGATAACAATTTACTCGAAGCGGCGACCCAGAGTCAGTTATTTGCTAAAAGCCACATCGCCACCGATGCCGTCACCCTACCGGGTGGCTGGGATAACGACACTTTCGTTCCTTACGATTATGGTTATTTCGCCTTCGTCTACGATAAAAACAAGCTAAAAAATCCACCGACCAGCCTGCACGAACTGGTCGAAAGCCCACAAAAATGGCGCATCATCTATCAGGATCCGCGCACCAGCACCCCTGGGCTTGGGCTGCTATTGTGGATGCAAAAAGTGTATGGCGACCAGACAGCCGATGCCTGGCACAAGCTGGCCAGCAAAACAGTGACGGTCACCAAAGGCTGGAGTGAAGCCTATGGTCTGTTCCTGAAAGGGGAAGGCGATATGGTGCTCAGTTACACCACCTCACCAGCCTACCACATCATTGCCGAAAAACAGGATCACTATGCGGCGGCCATGTTTAGCGAAGGTCACTATCTACAGGTCGAAGTGGCAGCCAGAACCCTCGCCAGTCCGCATCCTGAGCTGGCAGAAAAATTCCTTCGCTTTATGCTCACCCCCGCCTTTCAGAGTGCGATCCCCACCGGTAACTGGATGTATCCGGTCACTGCGATCCCCCTGCCAGCTGGCTTTGCGGAACTGGCAAAACCACAACAGGCGCTGCA